>CAVHRT010000027.1:0-681 GCA_963638355.1 Flexilinea sp.
CGATAGCCATCGTCGTTGGTGATGAAAATGAGAGGTTTTTCCATATTTCAGATTTCAAATTTCAGATTTCAGATTGGTGCGGTGAGCCTGTCGAACCGCCACAATTTTAATTAAGTAATTGGAAATTAAGTAATTAAATAATTTTCTATGCTCTATTTTCTAGACAACACCAATCTCGTCGAAATCAAGAAGATGAGTGTGACGGCGAGCATGTAAAGCACATCGCGACTGTCGAGCACGCCGCGCGCCATGGACTGATAGTGAGCGTGTGCGCCAAGATTTTTCAGATAGAGCATTAGTGTGCCGTCGGAAAAGAGCGAGCCAATCAGTTCAAATCCATAGAAAATGACGAAACTGAGCAACGCCGACACCACAAAAGCAGTGATTTGGTTACTCGCGAGCGACGAGCCAAACAATCCGACTGCGCAATAGACCGCTGCCAGCATCAGCAATCCCGCAAACGAGCCCCAGAATGCGCCCGAATCGACATTGCCCATGGGTTCTGCCAACACATACACGCAGCCAAACCACAAGATGGCAGGCAAAAGCGCCACCGCTATCACCGCCCAAGCCGCCAAGAATTTGCCAACCACAAGTCGCATTTTCGAGATGGGTTTGGTCAGGAGCAGTTCAAGTGTGCCAATCTGTCGTTCCTCGGCAATGGCGCGCATGGTTACCGCC
>CAVHRT010000027.1:691-17150 GCA_963638355.1 Flexilinea sp.
AAACAAAAACAGCCACGGTGCCAGCGCAAAAAATCCGTCGATGTTGGCATAGCCACCATCGAGCACATTGTATTCGCCCGGAAAAATCCACAGCAACAAACCAGCGCCGACAAAGAAAATGGACAAAACAATATAGCCCACGGGCGAACTGAAAAAGCCGCGAAACTCTTTGAGAAACAGATTACAAACAGGACTCACCATAATTCGTAGAAATTGCGTAATTTTGCACAAACTATCAAACTTGCAAAGTTACAAAATTTAAACGACATTTTCGCACGCCACATTTTTCCCCTCGATGAAAAGAAAAATTCCACTCATACTCGCATTTTTACTCGGCTGTGTTTGGCTGAATGCGCAACAAATTCCATTTTCGCTGAAGGTTTCGGCCTACGGCGGCTACATAGTGCCAATGAGCGAAAATCTGAAAAAAGTCGCCACAAAACCCGTTTGGGGTGGCGAGATTTCGGCCGAATTTCCTGCCATGGGCAACTACGCATGGCAACGCTATTGGCACATGCCAACGCTGGGCGTCAGTTTTTTGGGAATGGATTTGGGCAACAAAAAAATTCTCGGTCAAGCCTACGCGCTCTACCCCTATTTATTGGTGCCGATTATCAAGCGCGAACATTTCGAATGGCACTGGAAAGCCGCTGTGGGATTGGCATTTATCAGCAAAACATGGTACGACTGCGACACGCTGAGCGGTGTAGCAGCCGCCACAGCCAACTCGTCGATTGGCTCGGTGCTGAACGCCTACATCGGCACGGGCATGAATTTTTCATTTCCCATAAAAAAGGGTGCTGCCATCACAGCCGACATTGGCTACACGCACATGAGCAACGGCAGCACGCGCCAACCCAACAGCGGATTTAACATTCTGCAGGCACAAGTGGGCGCAAAATACACCTTCGAAGCGTGCCGCCACTGCAAAAAGCCTCTTTCAGCCTTGGAGCGTTTCCCATACGATTGGTCCATTACCATCGAAGCATCGGGCGGCGTGCGCGAGCAGTACTACAAAGACCATCATCGCTACGGCGTTGGCACTTTTCAGCTGGGAATGACTGCCAACATCACCAACTGCTATGCCATTGGCGGCGCACTGCATGCCTTCTACGATGGCGCATTTGTGCAGCAAGGCGAACGCGACGGACAAAGTTTCGAACAACACACAAAGTATGGTCGCTATTTTATCCCGACCGAGAGCGCAGCCAACAAATTTCGCGCTGGCGTGGCATTGAACAACGAATTTTTCATTGGTCGCGTGGTGATGTATTTTCAGTGGGGCATCTATGTGTACGATCCGCTGCGCAATGCCAACCCAGAACCGCACAAAAAATATGGTTACAATCGCCCAATGTTCTATTCGTACAACATCAACAACGAAGACGGCTGGAACTATTTCCGCCTTGGATTGCGCTGCCGCATTTGGGACAATCTGTATGTGAGTGCCGCCATCAAATCGCACCTGCACAAAGCCGAAATGCTCACTTTCGGCATCGGTTATCAGATTCCGTTTGTAAGAGATAACGAATCGAACCGCCGCACGCACTATTGCGTCTATCACCCCGACAGCCGCAATCGCCGACTAGTGAAGCCGAATCAAAACCAGTGGCAGCCCGTCGGCACCGATGGCGACGAAGATCCGCACTACAACTTAGGAAGATGAGCCGAATCATTGAATGATGAATGGTCAAAATTATCGTTTTTCGATAAAAAATTTGGCGGTTTCATAAAAAAAAACTTACTTTGCAGCCCGAAAATGCTGCGCAATTTCAGATTGTCGCAATCAACAACTAACTGCAAATACAAAAACTAACTTCTCGACTTCCCCCTTGGGGGATTAGAGGGGGTCTAATCCGTTTTAAGATGAAAAAGATTATGATTTTTGCGGCTTTGGCCGTAGGTGCTGTAGCAACGCTATCGGCACAACTCTTGCAACCAATGCCCATCGATCCGAATGTGCGCTGTGGGCAACTCGACAATGGCTTGACCTACTACATCTGCCACAACGAGCAACCGAAACAACGCGCCGAATTCCGCATTGCACAAGGCGTTGGCGCAATTCTCGAAGAGGACGACCAGAACGGTCTGGCGCACTTTCTCGAACACATGGCCTTCAATGGCACCGAGCATTTCCCCGGGAAAGGCATCATCAACTATTTTGAATCGGTGGGCGTAAGTTTTGGTGGCGACATCAACGCCTACACCTCGCTCGACGAAACGGTCTACCGCCTGAGCAACGTGCCAACCACGCGCGAAGGCATTGTAGACTCGGCTCTGCTAGTGCTGCACGATTGGTCGTGCGGACTGTCGCTGCTGGGCGAAGAGATTGATGCCGAGCGCGGCGTAATTCGCGAAGAGTGGCGCACCGGTGCCGATGCCGATCGTCGCATGTGGAAAGAGGGCAACCGCCTGAAATACCCCGGTTCGCAATATGCCAAACGCGATGTGATAGGCGACACCGCCGTAATCAACAACTTCAGCTACGAAGCACTGCGCAATTACTACAAAAAATGGTATGGTCCTGATCTTCAGGCTATTGTAGTAGTTGGCGATATCGATGTCGATGCCATCGAAGCCAAAATTAAAGACCTCTGGGCAAATGTGCCAGCACGCGCCAATCGTGGCGAGCGCACAGCCTATGGTTTCGGCAACAACCACGAGCCAATCGTAGTGGTCTACACCGATAAAGAATCGCAATATTCGCGCATCGAATTCGAGTGGAAGCACACCATTCTGCCTGCCGACTTGCGCCTTTCGATGCAAGGTTTGGCCATCAACCTCGAGAACAGCCTTATCGACCAAATCATCGGCTACCGCATTGCAGACATCACCTCGAAACCAACCGCATCGTTTGTGGTTGCTGGCGCTGGTTACAACTACGCTTGTACCAAATTGGAAGATGAATTCATGTTCATCGGCATTGCCAAAAACAATGAGGAGAAGGCCACCGTGCGCGACCTCTACACCGAAGCCCTGCGTCTGAAACGCTACGGCATCACCGAATCTGAGCTGGAGCGCGCCAAAACCGACCTGCTCAGCAGTTACGAAAAAGCCTACAACGACCGCACCAACCGCAAAAACGGCACCATTTCGCTCGAATGCATTCGCCACTATCTGGATCACGAGCCGATGGTTGGCATTGCCGAAGAGTACAATTTTGCACAGAAATTCCTGCCACAAATCAACGCCTACTCGCTCAACCAAATGCTCGATGCCTACATTTCGGACACTAATTTGGTAGTGAGCATTCTTGGTCCTGAAAATGCACCAATGCCCACCGAGGACGAGGTTCGCGCCATTCTTGCCGAAGTTGAGAACAGCGAAATTGCCGCTCCAACCGACGAGAAAATTGATGAGCCACTGGTAAAAAAAGAGCCGAAAGCAGGCAAAATTGTGGCAACAGCGCAAAACGAATCGCTCGGAACCACCGAATGGGCACTAAGCAACGGCGTAAAAGTGGTACTGAAACCCACGCAATTCAAAAACGATGAAATTCTGATGACCGCTCACAGCGAAGGCGGCTTGTCGATGGTCGAGACCAAAGACCTGCCCTCTGCCACAGTGATGACGCAAGTGGTAGCGCAAAACGGTCTGGGCAAATTCTCGTACACGCAACTGCAAAAACTGCTCACGGGCAAAAACGCCTCTGTTTCGGCCTCGATCGACGACGACAGCGAGGGAATCGAAGGCAACTCGTCGGTGAAAGATTTTGAAACCATGCTACAACTTGCCTACTTGCAATTCACTGCGCCACGCCGTGACGACGAAGCCTTCAGCGCCTTGATGGGAATGTACCAAACCGTAGTAAGCAACCGCGAGAGCGAGCCGAAAACCGCATTCTACGACTCCATCAATGTGATGCAAGTGGACCACAGCGAACGCGCCATCATTTTCGATGCCAACACCATCAAAAAAGTCGACCAACTGCGCGCCATCGAACTGTACAAACAGCGTTTTGCCAACCCAGCCGACTTCACATTCTTCTTCACGGGCAACATCGACCCCAACGACGAAGCCACGCAACAAGCCATCTGCAAATGGATTGGCGGAATTAAAGGCAACAGCCGCCATCACGAAAAATATGTCGACAACGGCATGCACACGCCAAAAGGCATTGTGAAAAACTACTTCACGCGCCCAATGACCACGCGCACCGCCAGCAACCGCATCATGTACAATGCTCCGATGGAATACAACTTGCAAAATCGCATTGCCATGAACCTGATTGGTAACATTCTGTCGACCCGCTACCTCGAGAGCATTCGCGAACGCGAAGGCGGCTCGTACGGCGTAGGTTGCGTAGGCTATGTGAGCGAACGTCCAACAGGCGAAGCACGACTCATCATGCAGTTCGACACCGACCCCGAAAAGCAAGAAAAACTGATGGCGATAATCCACGAAGAGATCAACACCATAGTCGAAAATGGTCCGCTCGCCAGCGACTTGGCCAAAGAGAAAGAGATTTTGCTGAAGAGTTTCGCCGAAGATCTGGAGAAAAACGACTACTGGGACAACACCATTCTCTATCGCTACTACATCAATGGCGACAACTATGTGGAGAACTACCGCGCTGCCGTAGAGGCCGTTACCAGCGAGACCATTCAAAACACGCTGAAAGCCCTCGTTGAGCAAGGCAACATTCTCGAAGTGGTGATGCTGCCCGAACCGCTCGACAATGCAACTCCTGCAGCACCCACGCAAGAAAACAACGATGCAAAAGTTGTAGAATAATCGCTACAAAAAAATCAAACACAGAGGCGGAACTTCGGTTTCGCCTTTGTTGTTTTTGGTAGATTTCGCGAAAAGTGGTAATTTTGCGAGTGAAGTTGATGAGTTTAACGGTTTAGTCAGAGTCTATAGAGTTTAATTTCTGATTTCTAAATTTCTAATTTCTGGTTGTCGGAATCCACAAGTTTTTTTGCAGTTAATTATTGGATGCCATTTCTTAATTCTTAATTCAAAATTCTTAATTGATTTCACTCCTAACTCCTAATTTTGACTATGAACATTCTCAAAAAGATATTCTGCCATTCCAAATCCGCCGATCCATCATTCCCAATGGAGGCGATGACAAAGATTCTGGGCTTCCGTCCGCACCACCCCGAGGTCTACAAACTGTCGCTCATTGCGCGCTCGGCCTGCGCGGTCGACAAAAACGGTCACCGCATCGACAACGAACGCCTCGAATACCTTGGCGATGCCGTGCTCGAAACCATCGTGAGCGAAATGCTCTACAACCGTTTTCAAAAGATGACCGAAGGCGAAATGACCACGCTGCGCAGTCAGCTTGTGAAACGCGAAATGCTCAATAAAATCGGCATAAAAATCGGTCTCGGGCAGTTTGTGAAGGGCAAAAAAGCCGAAAATTGCCACAACATCTACGGCAATGCCGTGGAAGCGCTAGTCGGAGCGGTATTCCTCGATCGTGGCTACAACGGTTGCAAACAGTTTGTCGAAAATCGCCTCTTGGGCAATATCGATCTCGAAAAATTGGCGCATCATCAGGAGAATTTCAAATCGCAACTGATGGAATGGGGGCAAAAGACGCGTCGCAGCGTGGAATTTGAGGTATTCGACCGCGATCCGCTGCCGCCAAACACGCAGCAATTTCTCGCCAAAGTGAACATCGATGGCGCAGAATATGGTCAGGCCGTCGATACCTCGAAACGCCGCGCCGAACAAGCCGCCGCTCGCCGTGCCATCAATCGCCTGAAGCAAGAACACGATTTCTCTTTCACGAGGAAAAGAGTAAAGACAAAAGAATAAAGAATAAGGACGGTATACTGCGGTTTCTTTGCTAAAGGTCATAGTCATAGTCAAAAGTCATAGTTAAAAATGCATTTCGCCGATCTACCACACAAAAAATCGCGCAAACGCGGCAACCACCGTGCGCTGTTCTATCACGATCCTTCGCTGGGTCGCTGGATTGGACTCACATGGAACGAACTGCGCGACAACATCGACCAAACAGCCGCCGCCATGGCTGCATTCGGCATCGAGCCACACGCCAACATTGGCATCTGCTCGCTCAACAAGCCGCAGTGCATTGTGGTAGATTTCGCCAACTTTGCCAATCGCGCCGTGAGCGTGCCAATTCACGCCACCATGTCGGCCGAACAAATAGCCTACATCGCCAACGACACCGACATGCCGCTGCTCTTTGTGGGCGATCAGCAACAATTCGACCGCGCACTGCAAGCCAAGAAATCCGTTCCAACGCTGAAACACATCGTGGCATTCGATGCCAGCACCAACCTGCGAGGCGAAGAGTGCGCCATGCATTTTTCCGATTTTGTGAATGCTGGTCGCAATGCAGATGCACAAAAAACCGCCGAACATCGCCGCAAACACGCCTCCAACGACGATCTAGCAATAATTCTCTACACCTCTGGCACCACAGGCGAACCCAAAGGCACCATCATTCGCCACCGCCAACTATCGGAAGCCATGCGCATCAACATGGAGCGATTCCCAGCCATCGGGCGAAAAGACCGCTCGGTGTCGTTTCTGCCACTGTCGCACATTTTCGAGCGCATGTTCGTCTACCTGCTGCTCACGCTCGACGCCAAAATCTACCTGAACGAACGCCCAGCCGACATTCAGCAAACCATGCTCAGCGTGCGCCCAACGCTCATGTGCAATGTGCCGCGCTATTGGGAAAAAGTGGCAATCGCAGCGCACCAACATTTCGAAAAATATTCGCCACTGAAAAAAGGCATCATGGCGTGGGCCATCGATGTGGGACGACGCTACAATCTGGACTACCGCCGCGCTGGCAGACGAGCGCCGCTGCGGCTCTGGGTGCGCTACCGATTGGCTAATCGCCTCATTTTCAAGAAATTGAAGCAGCGCATCGGCATCGACCAAGGGCGCATTTTTCCCGTGGCTGGAGCTGCGGCAAGCGATCGCAATCTGCTCTTTTTCCGAAGCGTGGGCGTGCCACTCTACTACGGCTATGGACTGACCGAAACCTGCGCCACAGTGAGCGTCTTTCCCGACCGCGATTTTGTAATCGGCTCAGTGGGAACAATTATCGACGGCATAGAGGTGAAAATTGGCGACGACAACGAGATTCTAGTGCGCGGTGCCACCGTCACCGAAGGCTACTACCACAAGCCCGAAGCCACGCGCCAAGCCTTTGTCGATGGCTGGTTGCGCACGGGCGACATGGGACGGCTCGATGGGCGCACGCTCTACATGACCGACCGCCTGAAAGACCTTTTCAAAACCTCGAACGGCAAATACATTGCGCCGCAGCAAATAGAGACGCGCCTCTGCAGCGACAGCCTATTCCACCAAGTGGCAGTGATTGGCGACAACCGCAATTTTGTAACCGCCATCATCGCGCCAAACCTCGATGCAATAGCCGATTTCGCCCGCCAAAAGCAGATAGCCTACACGCGAATAGACGAGCTTCTCACCAATGCGCAAGTAATGGCGTTTGTGGCAGAACGCATTGCCGCACTGCAAAACGACATGGCCGAATACGAAAAAGTTAAGCGTTTCCGCCTGATAAAAGAGGCTTTTTCGATAGAATCGGGCGAACTCACCACCACCCTGAAACTGCGCCGCGCTGCCATTCAGCAACACTATCATCAGCTTATTGACGAGATGTACGAATAGTTTCTAGATTTCTAGATTTCTGGTTTTTGCTTCGTAAGATTTTTTATGTTGTACAACATAAAAATTACGCCTTCTTCATTCCATCACTACACAAATCAGCACCGAAAATATGTTTTACAGCATATAAATAGGTAAAAATGTTTGATTTTGTAATTATTTACGTACCTTTGCCGCGATAATTTTATTTTTTCACCCAAAAATTTTTCAGTATGAAACATTTTTATCTCTTGCGCAGCGGAGCAAAAGCACTCTGTCTGCTTGCTCTCGTGGCACTTGCCACCACCACCGCCAAGGCGGAACTGCTTCTAAATGAGGATTTTGACTATACTGTTGGAAATCTCTACAATCAGGGCGGTTGGGTAAGACATGCTAGTCAATCTAACAAACAAATTCAAGTTGTAGATCAAAATCTTACATTTTCCAATTATCAAGAAAATGCCGTTGGTAAAATGGTAAAAGCAGATTGTGGCGACTCCTTTGATCAAAACGAAGATTTGCATCGTCCCTTTACCGCACAAACCACAGGAACAGTCTATGCATCAGCACTCGTTAACTTTCAAAAAGTTACTGGTAATCAATTCTTCTTGTGCTTAGACGGGCCGACTGTTTCAGCGAATGTAGAAGATGGAAAATCTCCAGCGAATTATGCTAGATTGTTTGTTGTTAAATCGGAAACAGAAGGCAAATTCAAATTCGGATTAGGAAGAAATTCAGCCGCAGCATCCACGTCTACAAGTGATGAATACGACCTCAACACGACATACCTTATAATCTTAAAATACGAATATGTCAGCGGAGACAAAAATGATGTTTTTTCACTATTTGTTAACTCTACCGATAAAACAGAACCTACAACTCCACTTATTTCTGTAAATTCAGGAACAGACTACATTGCAACGATAAATGAGAAAACCTCTGACAAAGGAATAGGCGGTGTTTGTATAATGCAAAATGGTTCTTCGTCAAATCCGACAACACCCTCTTTCTCCATCGACGCCATTCGTGTCGCCACCGCATGGGCCGACCTGTTCCCTGCTAGCAGCGGCGAAGGCGACGGCGGCGAGACCACAAAAACGCCAGAGATCAAATCGTCGGAGGACCTTCTGTTCGGCGGCAATGTTTTCTTGGACGAGACCTACACCGCCACATTCACCGTATCGGGCAAAAACCTGAAGGGCGACATCACACTCGAGAGCGACAACTCGGAAGTTACTCTTTCGCACAGCACCATCGCCCAAGCCGATGCCGAGGCTGAAGGCGGCGTAACCGTTACCGCTACGCTGAAACCAATAACCACCGGTGCAAAAGGGTCGGCTAGCATCACGCTGAAATCTGACGGTGCAAGCGATGTGGTAGTGGCGGCATCGTGGGCAGTAGTAGAGCGCACAAAAGTTGCCACCATTGCCGAACTGAAAGAGGCAGAAAAAACTGCGAGCACATCAGATTACCTTTTCTTCACAGGCGAAGCGGTGGTTACCTATGCTGAAAAGCCAAGTTACACCCAATTCTACTACATCGAAGACGCTACTGGCGCTGCCCGACTTGAAGAATTCAGTGAAGTAACAATAGAGTCAGGCGACAAAATCAAAGATTTTACGATCTCAAAGAATGAAGATCAAGATCACTCTTTTTACACTTTATCAAATCCAACCATTGTCAGCAAAAATAACGAGTTAACACCGCAAGTGGTTACTCTGGAAACGCTCTCCAACAATGGCGCTGATTATTTTTGGGAATTGGTGAAAGTGGAAGACGTTACGCTCGACAAAACCGATGCGCAATACATCGCTGGGCAGAACAAAATTTCGCAAGGCGAAAACACAATCAATCTCAATCTGACTAGCGACAACACGCTGGTTGGCACCGACAAACCCACCAAAGCCGATGTTGTGGGAATTAGTTACTTCGTATCGGGAGGTGTAATTCGTGTGCGCTCCGCAGCCGACGTTACAGCCAAACCCGAGGGCACAACCACTGCCATTGCCACAGCACAAAATGGCGAAATACTCTGCTACTCTGCCGACGGCATGTTGCACATCGACAACGCCACGAGCAACGTAGCCATCTACAGCCTCACGGGCATTTGCGTGGCGCGCCTGAATGCCGCCGAACACATTGCCATCAGCCTGCCACAAGGCATCTACGCTGTGAAAGCCAATGGCGCAACAACGAAAATAGTTGTAAAATAATCGTTTGAAAAAAAGCAATTCATGGTAGGGGCGCGACATGTCACGTCCCTACTTTACAAAGTAAAAACTGAGAAAAAAATGAAAAAGTTAGCAACCCTTGCAGCCGCCGCATTTTTGGCCGCTGCGCCAGCATTTGCCGCAGAAAATCTGATAAGCAATGGCGATTTTGAAGAATCGAGCAGCACTGCTTTTGGTGGAATTAATTCCATAAGTTTTACAGACTGGTCATGGAATGGCGGAATGGAAGTTTTGTCGGTCGAGACCACCGATGTAGTCAGCGGTTCGCAAGCCCTACACTTGAACGGAAGCAAACTGGCACTTTCGAAGGCTTCGCTCATAAACGAAGTGAGCCTGCTCGACGATGAAGCTGGTCAAAAATACGAACTCACCATTCACTACAAAGTGATTTCGGGCAATGCTGGCGACATCTATCTGAACAGCGAATGGATCTTCGTCCGTCCAAACAGCGAAACACACGATGCCGATGTACTGAGTCAGGATTTGACCATTGGCGAAGGCTGGCAAGAGAAGAAAGTGACCACCACCAAACCAACCGATGGCAGCAAACTGAATGTCTCCGTTGGTGTAAAGAAAGGCGTTGAGGTCATTTTCGACGATTTCCGTTTAGAGCGCGTGACAGAAGGCACTGCCACCGCCATCACCGCCACCGAAATCGATCTGAATGCAGCCGATGTAGAGATCTACACCATCGCGGGACAGCGCATCAACCAACTGCAGCGCGGCATCAACATTGTAAAACAAGGCAACAAAATCAGCAAAATACTTGTGAAGTAAAAGTTGAGAGGTTAGAGTTTATAGGTTAAAGGGAAACGATGAAAAAATTATTTTTTGCAATCATTTTGGGCATTGTGGCGTTGCCAAGCATGGCCGACAACGACTCCACAACCGTGGCATCGTTTAGCGTAACGCCCGCCACCACACGCGACACCATAATAGCCAACATAGGCGACACGCTACTTTTTGCGGAATTCACCGTGACGCAGATAAACATGAAATCGACCATCGAAATGTTCATAGTTGGCTCAAACCGCGAGCAGTGGATACTCGAAAAAGAGACAATCACCGACTCCATCGGCACAGTGAAAGTGTGGTACGCACCAAATGCCGTGGGCAGCCACTCGGCACGTCTAAGTTTCAGCTGCACCAAAGCACTGAATAGTTTCACCTCCAGATCGCTTTCGGGTGTATGCATCGATCCTGAAAATATGCCGACCATCATACTCGAGAATGCTCCGCTGCCGCAATTCACTGCACAAGTGGGCAAAACTGCGTCCGACACACTGAAATTCAGCTCCGAAAACTGCATCGACTTCATCAATACCTCCATTTCGCCTGCTGGAACGGGGTTCACCATTATCGGAACAATGTTTCCGAAAAATTGGGAAGGAAGACTGCCCATCGACTTCAGTCCAACGCAAGAAGGCACTTTTTCCGCCACCATCAGCCTGACGACAAAATACGGCGAAACCAAGACTGTAGTAGTTACGGGCGTTGCCACGGCTGCCGATCCTACGGAGCAAGATTGGACCACGTCTTTCAACTGGGACATGAACGATCCGCTGTCGCTTTTGCGCGAAGATTTCGAGAGCCTCACGACCGACGATCACAACAAAACGCTGAAAATCAGCCGTTGGCAAAATGTGGTTACGCTTGGTTCGCGCCCTTGGTACGGCTATCTCGAACGCGATGTGCCGCTAGTTGGCAACATCGAAGAGCGTTGCGCCAAAGCCACAGGTTTTGTGTTTGGTAAAAGCGAGATAGACAGCGCCGAGATGTGGCTCGTAACGCCGCCGCTCGACTTTGTGAATGCGAAATCGAAAATCTTCACCTTCCGCGTGCGTGGCGACTATATGTTCGACAACCACAACAGCACCATCGGGCTCTACTACATCGATACAGTGCCAGGCGAAGACCTTTTGATGCAGCAAATAGAGGTTGATATGCCAACAACCAGCGATCAGAATGGCGAGTGGTTCGAGTTCCACATCGATCTGAGTGGACAAAACATCGCCGATGTCTTCTTCATGGGATTCCGCTACAATGGTCAATTTGGCAACACCAATTCGGTTGTCTACTACATCGACGATGTATCGTGGGGTCGGACCGACATTCCCGTCATCAGCACCGACAGCACGCAGTTGACTGCCATCACAGCGCCTAGCGTTGCCCTTGCGCTCGATTCGGTTACGGTTACCACCAAAAATCTTGAAGAGCGCGTCAGCCTCACGCTCGGCGGCGACCACAAGAGCAAGTTCAAACTCTCGACCGATACGCTTGGTCTCTCAGGCGGGCGGTTTGCGGTCACGTTCCAGTCGGACGACCTTGGCGTGCACGAGGCGTATGTGAAGCTATCGTCGCGCGGTGCAGCCGACAAATATGTGCCAATGGCTGTGCTTGTAAAAGATGCCAGCGCAGTGAGTAGCACCAGCATCGATCGCACATTTGTGTGGACCGACCACAACACGCTCTGCATACAATCGGAGCAGGCGCACAACGTTGCACTCTACACCACCGATGGTCGCTGTCTTTGGACTGGCAATGCCGCCTCGGTCAACATCACATTACCCGCAACAGGCGTCTATCTTGTAAAAATTGATGGCGAAATTGTGAAGATTGCAGCGCACTAAGCGCCAATCACTACGCAATAGAAAAACACGACCTCCAAAATTGGAAGTCGTGTTTTAATTTTTGCACTATCCTGTCTTTTGTCCTTATTCCTTACTCTTTACTCCTTACTCACCTCGTTCTCTCTGCAAAGAGCGCGGCAAGACGTTCGTCTTGTTGCGCTGGAGTAAGGTCAGAATTATCGAGCACCACAGCATCGGCGGCTTGTCGCAGCGGACTCTCGGCACGATGCGTATCGCGATAGTCGCGCTCATTCACCTCGGCCAGCACGCGATCGAAATCAGCCTCCAAGCCTTTGGCACGCAATTCGTCGAAACGGCGGTGAGCGCGTACCTCGGGTCGAGCGGTGAGGAAAAGTTTCAATTCAGCATCGGGGAAAACCACCGTGCCGATATCGCGCCCATCCATTACAATGCCACGCTCCAAGCCCATGCGCTGCTGTTGGCGCACCAGTTCGCGGCGCACAAAACCGAGCGTGCTTACACGACTAGCGCCATCAGCCACCTCGAGCGTACGAATCTGACTCTCCACATTTTCGTCGTTCAGATAGGTATCTTGTCCACCAGCGGCATTTGGTCGGAAATCAATTTTGATGTTACCTACCACTTGCTGCAGACCTGCTTCGTCGATTTTGTCGGGCGTAATCAAACCTTGACGCATCGCAAACAGCGCCACTGCGCGATACATTGCACCCGTATCGACATAGACATATCCCACCTTGCGCGCCAAAGCCTTAGCCATGGTGCTTTTGCCACACGACGAATAGCCATCGATGGCGACGATTATCTTTTTGCTGTTTCCCATTTTCTCGTTATTTCACGCCAAATTCTGACAAATTCACGCCCAGCGTAACATGGTACGACAGATTGCCCACCTGATACGGCACAAGCGAAAATCCGACATTGAACATTTTTATTTTCAGTCCTGCGCCGAAAGCAAATCCAGCGGCAGTTTTCCAATCTTTTGTCGACATTTCGGCACGGCGGCGATGGTTGTAACTGACCGCGAAAAAGAGATTTTTGGTCGGCAAAATCTCCACAGTCCAGATGGTGTGACGAAACATCATATCGTACCATTTCACATCGTCGGTAGTGTTTTCGGCATCGAGTACACTGCTGGCGCGTTCGTAGCCAAGATTCCACCGCTGCATGTTGTGAATGGTGAGCGAAAGGCGAATTGGCGCATGTTTGAACCTTTCGGAAATGCCTAATTCAAGATCGAGCGGCAAAGTCTCGCGGTGCTGCTTGCCATCAATCGAATAGTAACCCGTGAATTGCCAACCAGCATTGCGCAGCGCCAAGCCAATGGACAAGCCAAGACTGTCGTTCTGATAGTGCGCGCCAATGTCGAACGCCACGCCAAAACTGTGATAGCGTTCGTACACCGAATAGATTGGTTTGCAGGTGGCCGCCACGGTGAAACCCAACGGCAGCGTGCGCGCATAGCCCACATACATGGCAAAATCCTTAGCAGTGAAAGTGCCGAGCGTCTCGTCCGTCTCGCTGGTTTCGAGGAATTTGCCGTAGTCGATATACTGAATGCCGAAAAGCACGTGGTTGTCCTTTCCAAAAGTGCGCCCATATGCCACCGACGCCAGATTGATGTCGGAAATGTAGTACATGTAGTTGAGTGTCAGCACATTGTGTGTGGCGCTGCTCATCAAAGCAGGATTTTGAAATGCCATGTTCAGGTCGCCATCGTTCACCGACACATTGGCGCCACCAAACGATGCCAACCGCGACGACGAAGGCAAGTTCAGAAACTGATAAGTATCGCGACCAGCCTGCGCCACAGCCATCAAAGCCACAGTGCAAAACACAAGTAATATGTTGAAACGAAGTCTCAAGATTCCAAATTTCAGATTAGGGCGGTGAGCCCTCTTAATTCTTAATTCTAATTTCAAAATTTGCTTCGCAGATTTTTGCTGCGCTCGGCATAGTCCAAACGAGTTTGACTCTGCACTCGCTTACCGCAAAAATTCTAAATTACCTAACGCTTGTATTGATATTTTATTTCGCTAAAATCGAGATATGGCGCAAGTTTTTCGAAATCGTAGTCATTAAATTCTTTCTGATTTTTCAGCGGCAAAAGTTCGTCGATGCTATGCAGCGTGCCTTTCGTGCGGCGCAGTTCGTAAATCAGTTTTGCCTGATAGAAATTGAGATACGGGTGATTTTTCAGCCTTTCAACGCTGGCCTTGTTCACCATAATCCGCTTCACACTATCCTGATTTACAGACAGATACAGTTTTATCTGCTCGTAAACATCTTTTGGAAAATTGTTTATCTCAAGCAACTGCTCCACGCGCACATAGCCACCCAAACGCCGCCTGTAGTTCACTATCTGCTTGGCTCTGCCGCTGCCAATGCCCGGCATGCGTTGCAATGCGCTAGTGTCCGCCACATTCAAATCGAGATAGACAAACTCTTTGCGCGGTCGACGCTGTGCGGTGGTGTCGATTTTGGCATTTTCAGCAACGGCAATCTTCACATGCGGCAGCAATTTTTCAGCCTCTTCGGGCGGAAGTTTGCAAAAATCGTTGGCGAAAAATTCAGCCGTGCTAAACATCTTGCCTTTTCTTCGGAACGACATGATGCGCTGCACATCGCGCGGACGAAAGCCCATGCGAACGAACTCCGCCGAATCGAGCGTATTGGGGTCAAAATCGAATGGCTGCAGCACGATAGGTTTTTCAAAATCGGTACGAAAATCGTTGTGCCGCGCCTCGAAAGGCGATTGCCAGACAGGTTTTGGCTTGTCGCGCAACTGCTGCTCGAACTCCGCCACCTGCGCCACAAAAGCCGAATCGTTCTCGTTCGCACTGTTTTTTGGCGCAAAAATGCGAGGCAACAGTGCATTCAGCACCACCACCGCCACTATCAGCACCAAAAGCACCACAATGCCAAACTGCTGACCACGCGAAAAGAACAAAAAACGATTCAAAATTCTATTTCTTATTTGAAAATTGTGCGGTGAACCTGTCGAACCGCCAACTCCTAACTAAAAATTCCTAACTCCTCACTCCTAATTCCTAACTTTCTAAAAGTTCACTCCCACGCCCACACCAAAATTCGGTTGCTGACTATTTTCGGTCATGAAAACGGTGGGATGCACACGCATCGAGAGGTCAGGGCTGATGTCGAAATCGGACAACTGCGCATCGACATACGCCTCGATGATGGTGAGCGCATAGAACGCCACCGCGCCAACAATGCACAAATCGCGATAGCGGCGATAGGTGTTGTGCTGACTTTTTAGCAGATTGATGGCATAATCCGAAGTGGGATCGGTGCCAGCGGGCAGCAAATTGTCGTATGTGCGATCGAGGGCATTGCTGCTCTGCGCATCACGGTAGGCCTGCGAATACTCCTGATAATAGCGATTGTTCCACGCAATGCCATACGCTAAACCCATGGCGCCGCCGTAAACTATCGGCAGTTTCCAATAACTGCGATTGTAAATTTGTCCCAAACCGGGGAAGACGAACGCCAGCCACAGCGATTTCTGCGGATCGGGCAACCAAACCTCGCTACCAACGCTCGGCTGACGCACCTTTGCAGGTCTTGCATCGGCAAAATAGGCGCCCATAGTATCGGCCATAACGAAAACAGGCCTATCGTTTGCCACATCGGTAACGAAAAGCGAATCGTTTGTCGTCTGAGCGTGCAAACCCGCAAGGCTCGCAACTAAAAGACTGATTATCAAGACTGTGCGCTTCAGCATCAGATTTTTTAGGAATTATTCTCCCAACTTCTGCAACAGTGCCACAAGGCGATTTAGTTCGTCGGCTGAGGCGAATTTCACGGTGATTTTGCCGCTACCATCGGCCGATTGAACCACCTGCGCGCTGCTTCCGAGCAATTGCGACAATTGCGCCTCGAGTTCGGCATTGCGTGCAGCACGAGCCGATGGTTTCTTTGGCGTTCCCGCAGGAATCTCGTCAGGCGATTTCACCAAATTTTCCACCTCGCGCACATTCAAACCTTCCGCCAAAATGC
>CAVHRT010000028.1:0-16902 GCA_963638355.1 Flexilinea sp.
TCATATTTTGTTTTTTTTCCATACAGAACTACAAAAACCGTATACAAAATCGACAAAAATGGGAAAACGAGAAATGAATGTTGCCAATATACGAGCAAAGAATCCCACAATGAATACTCCACCATGTTACCAACCATCAAAATGGCAGGAACATCAATAAAAAGTTCGTTGGCATTGTAGTAAAAAAGATTAGAAATAATCCAAATATCTAAAACAAAATTGAGAAAAATAGTCCAAGTCTTCGACTTGAAGACAAAAACAAAAGCGCTGAGGAACAAAGCAGGCGCTAACTTATCGAGATAAAAAGCAAAAAAAGCGGCAGTGTCATTCCATAACGATGAGATCAGAATAGAATGAAATATACAATAATAACAAAGTATGTTTTTCAAAAAAATTGAAAGAGCAAAGACAATAGCCACCACCCAATTGGCATATTTCGTCTCACCAAATTTCAAACTAAATTTTGAAAGACAATACTTTAATTTAAGCACGTTTTCGCTCTTACCGCACATAACCCTTGCAAATTTTATTTGTTTTAAGACCCAATGGCCAAAGCAGATAGCGTTTTATAAACGTTTTGAGTCTATTATGCTGTGGCAATTCCAACGGCATAAACCGCCACAACGAACGGCGTTTAGTGCGCACCCACTCTGCCACGTATGGCAACCCATAACTCACAGCCTTCCAAGGTTTTGTTCCACCTACAAAATGCACAATCACGGGGTTCTGTTCACAACACAACTCACTCTGCTGCTCAGGCGTAAGTGCTTGGTAGTGACACAGCATGAGCATCTGCGCTTGGTAATTAAAACGAATAGGGAGTACCAATTTATGCTCGGCTAACACAACGTTTAATACATCCTGTTCACACCAAAGAATATGTTCATGATTTTGGCGTATATAATCCAAACACTGTTCGTAAACACCATGCTGCCGCCACCAGCGCAGATTGAGCAAGAGCATTCCAGCATTCAAATAGCGCAACGATGGCACATAGTGCAGTCGCTCGTAAGTTTCTGGCGCATTATCGTAAAGATCCCACACACCTGCCATGGCATAATCGGAAATATCTGTATTCCACAACTCATCTAACGAACCACGCACTAGCATATCACTATCGAGGTACAGCACTTTGTCTAAATTATCAGGCAAAAGTTCCGTAGAAAAAATTTTATAATAAGTAGCCACAGTTATGGTGCCGCCTATTGTAGGAAAATTGCTCAACAAATCGCCATCGACCGATAAGAATTGAATGGTACAACTAAAGTGCTTTGTTAGGCGCAGAATGCTCTGCTGCTCGGCTTGCGACAGACCTTTGTCGGTCAACACATAGATGTGCGCGCCAACGTTATGCTCGAGCAAAGACCACAACATCACGCCAGTGTAATTCACAAAATTACTATCGGTAGAACAAATTATATGCAAAGGCTGGGAGGGCATGATTTTAGCCATCATATCGTGTACTAAACGAAATTATTTTGTCCAATGCTGGGCGTATCAAACCGACCTCTTGTACGGCATAACCCAGAGCAGGATCTATATAGTCATGCACCTCAAAGGTGTGAACCAAATCGCCCCACACTTTGCGTGTACGCGCCTGTCCAAACCAAAGATGCATCTGATAGATTCCCGTATTAAAAATATCTGGCGGAATTTGCAGATGAATGGTATAATAGCCCTCCTGCGAATCGCACTCGGGCGAAACAATACACGGCTGCTGAAATAGTTCGACATCATCTTTTGTAAGAAACGAGAAGCATGCGTCGACAAGCGCATTTTTTATATTGTTTTTGAAACACAGTTGAATGTCAATTCCAGATTTCAGCGAAATAAAATTACCCTGTATTGGTCTGAAAGAGAATGATTTTATCCGCACTTCGCTATTACCAAGAGCATGTTCAATATCATCGAAAAATAGATTGCTATTGTCCACAAACTCACTATGCGAATTCAGTTCCAGATATTGGTCGGTGATGGCATTCACATCACCCATATTTTTTATTTTCCCATTTTCAAGCAAAATTCCCGTATGGCACAATGCCCTGATACTCGCCATATTATGGCTCACAAACAGCACCGTCCTTCCTTCGCCTTTGGAGATGTCGTTCATCTTGCCAATGGCTTTCTTTTGGAACTCGGCATCGCCAACGGCCAAAACCTCATCAACAACCAAAATCTCTGGATCCAAATGGGCCGCCACAGCAAAGCCGAGACGCACCATCATACCGCTCGAATAGCGTTTTACAGGCGTATCGAGGTAACGCTCACATCCCGAAAAATCGACTATTTCGTCCAATTTACGGGTAATTTCCTGCTTGGTCATACCAAGAATGGCGCCGTTCAGATAGATATTTTCGCGGCCCGTCATCTCGCTATGGAAACCCGTGCCAACCTCAAGCAACGAGGCGATGCGTCCGCGCGCCTTAATGGTTCCCGTGGTGGGTGCTGTTACGCGGCTCAAAAGTTTCAGAAGCGTGCTTTTGCCTGCTCCATTTTTGCCAATAATACCAACCACATCGCCCTGCTCCACTTTGAAATTGATGTCCTTCAACGCCCACACATAATCGCTATTTCCCTTGGTCGAGCGATCGTTTACCTCGCCAATTTTCAGATACGGATCCTCACGGCGCAGCACATTCACCTTCCACCAACGATCGATGTCGTGGCTCAGCGTGCGCGTCGAGACCAATCCCAAGCGGTATTGTTTGCTGATATTTTCAAATTCTATTGCGGTCATATAGAGTTTATAAGTTGACGAGTTTATGAGTTGATAAGTTTAACGCACGCAGAAGGTCAGTAGCGTTTTTTCTATAATTTTTGCCTTGTATGGCGTGTTTATTTTTTCAGTTAATCCCGATTATCGTTCAATTTCTCCAACTGTTTTTCAATGCGTTCGACCCACTGCTGCGGCACTGTGGCGCGTTGTGCATAATTTAACCACTTTGCGAGCACTTCAGTCACTTGATCTACCAACGACGAAGCATGCTTTATACTATTTTCGCGAGCAAACTGCAGAAGGTCAGCGCGCGTTATTTTTTCAGTCTTGCCCAACAACGACAATTCGTGCCTATTTTCGTAAAAAGCGCCATCAACATCGATAGTAAAAGTTACATCGTAGGCTGGAGCAATGTGCCATTCGCCACCTTCGGCAAGAAGGAAAGAGAAATTTTTTGTATGATCATCGACATTGCCACCAAGCACATTCAACACCATGCGCAAAAAAAGTTGATCCTGTTCTTCTTGCGACAACCCAAGTCGCCGCGCCACCATCAACAAATCCTCGTACGAATCAGCCGTCTCCATCATGGCAGCAAGTGTCTGCACATGAATGCGTTTCCCATCACGACGATCGAAACGTTGCGTCAAGAAATGCTGCGCACCATCTACCTCAATCAGTCGCGATGGCATCATCTCCACTCCCATATCTTGCGCCATCAAGTAGTAGGCATATTCTACTTGCGTGATCGGAAAATCACCTTTTTCAGCAAATTTTATGATAAAGTACTCATAATCACTACCTAGATCGACCTGACCAGAGCAAACTTCGCCAGTTTGTCTATTTATGGCTATCAATGCCTTAGGGTGCTTACCTCCAGCCGATGTTCCAACAGCATAAAGACTCTGCATGGTTAGCGATTCATCTGGCATAATGCGAACCTCGCTTCGCTCTTCGAAAATACGCTGCGCAAGCCTATAGAGTTCAGTCAACGGCAATGCATCGGGCATTTGTTCCAAAGGGACAGCTGGTTGAAACTCGAGTGCACCCATGCCACGACTTCCGATAAACGACAACTTATCTACAGCATTTATCTGTTTGCTGCGTATTTGGTGCATTTTACGCCAATTTTCGAACACTAAATTTCCCCATTTATCAGGCAACGAATCAGCCAAGAATGGCGGAAGACCCTGATACAATTTTTCTCGACTGCCAACAATAGGCTGCTGCGCTGCAACCGACCGAATAGAAGCCGAAAGTGGTGAAATATCAATACCACCACGCAGAAAATCGTCGCTATAGGCAAACACCGAACGATGCAAAGATTCGTCCCAATAAATGCGCCCCACTTCGCTGCCCCAAAGCCATATTGCAACAACATTATTTTCCATGGCGCACGCGTTTGGGCTGTTTTTTGCCTAATTCCGACAAGAGATAAGGCGATATTGGTACTTCGGGCAACACATCAGCCACTACCGGCAACTGATCGATGGCACGCAAAAGCGATAGAAAATTACCAATCGTGATGTTTACTGCGCGCCCCAACTCGAAGGAACGAACTGTTAGCACACTCACACCTGCACGCTGCGCAACCTCTTGCTGCGTAAGACGCGCACGAATTCTATAGGTGCGAAACTGCGCCCCCAACGCTTGCACTATGGCAGCATTCGACATCGATAATATGTTGTCTTTATTCAGCACTTAAATGCTAATATATTTTCCCTTAACCAACAAAATCGGCTATAAAGAATAAGATAATATCTTTTAAATTCTCACGTCACCAATTCATCAATTTCCCATCTCCGACAAGAACTTGATGCGAACCAAGCGCACCTCGGGTTCGGTGTATTCGTCCTCGCCAAGCACGCGCAAAGCCTCCTGCACATCGTCGGTTTGAGCCTCGTTTTTGAAGTAATCGAACACTTCGTCGATGCGCTCTTTGTCCATTATCTCGCGCAGGAAATAGTCAATGTTGATTTTTGTTCCAGAATAGACAATGCTATCGACCTCGTCGAGCAGTTCGTCGAAATCCAAACCCTTCGATTCCGCCAAATCGTCGAGTGCTACCTGACGGTCGATGGCCTGAATTATCTCAATCTTCAAACGCGATTTGTTCGCCACGCTGCGCACCCGCATATCCTCTGGACGCTCTATCTCGTTCATCTCCACATGACGGCGAATGAGGTCGACAAACTCCTGTCCGTAGCGTTTGGCCTTACCAATGCCCACACCCTGAATATTCTGCAACTCTTCGATGGTTACAGGATAAGTGGTGGCCATCTGTTCGAGCGATGGATCTTGGAAAATGACAAACGGCGGCAATTCAACCTGTTTCGATATTTTTTTGCGCAGATCTTTCAACATGCTGAAGAGCGCGGGATCCATGGCGCAAGCCGCTCCGCCGCGCGTTGGCGTGTCGTCGATGTCGGTTACATATTCGTGATCCTTGGTTACCATGAACGGTTTCGGATTTTTCAGATAATCCTTGCCCGCCTTGGTAATGCGCAGAACGCCATAGTTTTCAATCTCTTTCTCGATGTAGCCAGCAATCATGGCCTGACGAATTACGGCATTCAGCAGCGTGGCGTCATCGCCCGTGATGGAGCCGTAGAGTTCGTGATCTTCCAGATGATAAGCCTTCACATCGGTGCTATCCTTGCCCGAAAGCCAATCGATAATTACCTCGGCTTTGAACTTCTCTTTGCCCGCCACAATGGCCTCGAGCACGGCGCAGAGTTGCTCTTGCGCCTCGACTTGCGTTTTTGGGTGCAGACAGTTGTCGCAGCAGCCGCAGTTATCTTCGGTATATTCTTCGCCAAAATAGTGGAGCAACATTTTGCGGCGGCAGATGCTCGATTCGGCGTAAGCAGCAGTCTCAATCAGCAGTTGGCGACCAATTTCCTGTTCCGAAACGGGTTTGCCCTGCATGAATTTTTCGAGTTTTTGCAGATCCTTGTTGCAATAGAATGCCACACACAAGCCTTCGCCGCCATCGCGACCCGCACGACCCGTCTCCTGATAATATCCTTCGAGACTTTTCGGAAAATCGTAGTGAATCACATAGCGTACATCGGGCTTATCGATGCCCATGCCAAAGGCGATTGTAGCGACTATCACATCTACTTTTTCCATCAGAAAGGCATCCTGATTTTCGCTGCGCTGGCTCGCCTCCATGCCGGCATGATATGGCAACGCTTTGATGTCGTTCAGATTAAGCGCTTCGGCCAACTCCTCCACTTTTTTGCGGCTCAAGCAATAGACAATGCCCGATTTTCCAGGCTGCGACTTGATGAATTTCACCAACTCTTTGTCCACATCTTTGGTTTTGGGGCGCACCTCGTAATAGAGGTTCGGGCGGTTGAACGACGATTTGAACACCGTGGCGTTGGTCATGCCAAGGTTTTTCTGAATGTCGTGCTGCACTTTTGGCGTGGCCGTGGCCGTCAGAGCAATCACAGGTGCCGTGCCTATCTGGTTGATTATCTCACGAATACGGCGATATTCTGGGCGAAAATCGTGTCCCCACTCCGAGATACAGTGTGCCTCGTCGACCGCATAGAACGATATTTTGATGGTGCGAAGGAACTCCACATTTTCCTCCTTGGTGAGCGATTCGGGCGCCACATACAGCAATTTGGTTTTACCGCTGCGCAAATCGCTCTTCACCTCCTCGATGGCGGCTTTGTTGAGCGTCGAGTTCAAGAAATGTGCCACGCCGTCCTCTTCGCTGAAGTTGCGCATGGCATCGACTTGGTTTTTCATCAGCGCAATGAGCGGCGAAATGACAATGGCCGTGCCTTTCATCAGCAGCGACGGCAGCTGATAGCACAACGATTTGCCGCCGCCCGTGGGCATCAGCACAAAGGTGTCTTTGCCATCGAGAACGTTTTGAATAATGGCTTCTTGATTGCCTTTGAAGGTGTCGAAACCGAATTTTTTCTTCAATTCCTCTGTCAGAATCGATTTTTTTGCCATAAAATGTGGATTTAAGCATAAATTTTTCGCCCGCAAGCAAACAAAATCAGTCAGAATAAGCAAGCGCTAATTGCCTGATTAACAGTAGAATGCGTTACCATCGTGACTATCAAGTGCCACTCTGGCATTTCTTAAGCGAAACGAAAAACAAAATTATGCACAAAAAATTGAAACCACCAAACTTTTAACGAAAAAAAACGCGATTTTTCTCATTTCAGCAATTTTTTTCCACAAAACGGCAAAATCTCGATAAAAATGTCTATCTTTGCAAGTTAGAACTCTGAATTTTTGAATAAAGAGTAAAGACAAAAGAATAAAGACGGGGCACTGCGGTTAATTTGATTTTATCGCTCTGTCCACTTTCAACTGCACTAACAAAATCTTGCGACTTGCTACTAAAATGCTTTACCCACTAAAATTTACACCAATATACAAAACCAAACTTTGGGGCGGCGAACGGCTGAAACGCTATGCGCGCCACAATGGCGGTCACACCGAGCGCGTGGGCGAAACTTGGGACGTATCGGCCATCGAGGGCAACGAATCGCTCGTGGAAAATGGTTTTCTGCAAGGCAACACGCTCGACGAACTGGTTGAGGTGTATATGGGCGATTTGGTTGGCGACAGCGTTTTTCAACGCTACGGAAACGAATTCCCGCTGCTCGTCAAGTTGATCGATTCGGCACAAGATCTCTCCATTCAGGTGCATCCAAACGACGCCATGGCAATGGAGCAAAATCAGCCTTGGGGCAAAAACGAGATGTGGTACATTCTCGACGCTGCGCCCGATGCCGCTGTGGTGGCTGGTTTCACACGACCAGTGAACAAAGACGAATATCTGCAACTTGTAGCCGAAAATAGGCTCGAAACGGTGCTGCAACGCATTCCTGTGCAGAAGGGCGACACCATATTTATTCCCGCGGGCTGCGTGCATTCAATCAGCGCGGGGTGCGTCATTTTGGAGATTCAGCAGACCTCCGACACCACCTACCGCATCTACGACTACAACCGCATCGATGCCGATGGGCGCAAACGCGAACTGCACACCGAACTGGCCGTGAAAGCCATCGATTTTGAAAATTGGCAAAACCATAAACTGTCGCTCGAGCCAGTGCGCGATGGCGCGCCCGAACGCTTGGTGAAGTGCGACTATTTCACAGCCGATGTGCTGGCACTCACCACGCCGCAAACCATCGACCTTGCGTTGCTCGACTCGTTTGTGCTACTCACCACACTCGAAGGCAATGCCACCATTCGCTACAATGGCGGCGAGATCAGCCTCGAAACAGGCGAAACCACGCTCGTTCCCGCTGCATTGGAATGGGTCGAAATAGTGCCACAAGGCGGGAAGCATGCGAAAGTGATGAAAACATACATCAGCTAGAATAATTGATAATTGATAATTAAGCAGTTAACTACAGAAATGCAGTTACCTATAATTTTCAAATCTTCAAATGAGAAATTAGAAATTAGAAAACAGAAACAAAATAACCCTAAAAAGAAATCCTATGGAAAACGAAGAATTGAAACAAGTGATGGCGACGGCGCAGACTTGGCTCGATGGCAACTACGACGACGAGACCAAAGCGCAAGTGCGCGCCATGATGGAGGCCGACGACAAGACGGAACTCATCGAGTCGTTCTACCGCACGCTTGAATTTGGCACTGGCGGATTGCGCGGCATTATGGGTCCTGGCACCAACCGCATGAACAAGTACATTGTGGCTCAAGCCACGCAAGGCTACGCCAACTATCTGCTGAAAGTGCAGCGCGAAAATGGCTACAAAAATCCTGTGAAACAGGTGAGCGTAGTGGTCGGTCACGACTGCCGCAACAACGGTCGCATGTTTGCCGAAACGGTAGCGGCCGTCTTCTCGGCCAACGGCATCAAGGTTTATCTGTTCGAGAGCCTGCGCCCAACGCCCGAAGTGAGCTTCGCCATTCGCCATCTTGGCTGCCAAGGCGGCGTGAATGTTACCGCATCGCACAATCCGAAAGAATACAACGGCTACAAAGCCTATTGGGAAGATGGTTCGCAAGTGCTTATGCCACACGACGCTGGCATCATTGCCGAGGTGAACAAAGTGAAGATGGAAGATGTGAAATGGGAAGCCAACAAAGATCTGATTCAGATTATCGGCGGCGAGATGGACTACGACTACATGATGGCCGTTAAGACCGTGATGATTGACCAAGAAGCCATCAATCACCAAAAAGATCTGAACATCGTCTATACGCCACTGCATGGCGCTGGTCGCCAAATTGTGCCGATGTGCCTGCGCAGTTGGGGTTTCCAAAACATTCACGTAGTGCCAGAACAGATGGTCATCGACGGCAACTTCTCCACAGTGGTTTCGCCAAACCCAGAGAACGCCGAAGCCATGACCATGGGCATGAATCTTGGCACAAAACTGAATGCCAACCTTGTTGTAGCGAGCGACCCCGATGCCGACCGCATTGCCATAGTTTGCCGCAACGACAAAAACGAGTGGGTGATAATCAACGGCAACCAAACCAACATCATGTATCACCACTACATCATCAACAACATGAAAAAACTGGGCAAATTGCGCCCCGAACATTATGTTGTTAAGACGATTGTAACCAGCGAATTGATTCGCAAAATTGCCGACCGCGAAGGCGTAACCCTCACCGACGAATACACGGGCTTCAAATGGATTGCTAACCGCATTCGCGAATGGGAAGGCAAACGCAAATACATCGGCGGCGGTGAAGAGTCATTCGGTTTTCTGCCCTACGATGCCGTGCGCGACAAATGCTCACCTTCGAGCATCTGCTTGATTTGCGAAATTGCCGCTTGGGCAAAAGATCACGGCATGTCGCTCTACGAATATCTGCTCAGCATCTACATGGAATACGGTTTCCAACGCGAATCGACCATCAATGTGGTGCGTCCTGGCAAATCGGGTGCCGAAGAGATTAAACAGATGATGGTGAACTTCCGCGAACACCCAATCACCGAGATTGCTGGCAGCCGCGTGATCAAAACCAAAGATTTCCAACTGCTGAAACAGCGCGAGTTGAAGGACGGCAAATGGGTCGAGAGCAACATCGAGATGGCGCTGAATGCCACCAGCAATGTGCTGCAATACTTCACCGAAGATGGTTTGAAAGTATCGGTTCGTCCATCGGGAACAGAGCCGAAAATCAAATTCTACTTCGAGATTCCAGCCGAAATGAAGACTCCAAAAGACTACGATGCCGCAACCGCCGCTGCCGAAGCGCGCGTTCCTGCCATCCGCAAGAGCCTCGGAATCTAATCTATCCGAAAAGAAAAAGAAAAAACGCTGTTCCAATTTTGGGACGGCGTTTTGTGTATCTATGCTCTATGTTCTATCTTCTAAACGGAGAAAAACAGCCATACCGAGATGCCAATCATCACTGCAGCGACAATTTTCTGATAGCGTTTTTTGTCGATATTGCGAATGAGGCGCATGGCTACGAAATTGCCAACCATCATCGCCACGCCAATGATTACGCCATTGATGAACGATGACCAATCGAGCAACTGCAGTCGCCCATAAACCACCGCTTTGATGATGTGCATGGTGGCTGCCGCAGCGGCTTCGCTAGCTATGTAGGCCACGGGCGACAGTCCGAGCGTGAGGAAAACTGCACTACTCAGCGGTCCCGAAATGCCCAGCAGACCATTTATCAAACCCGTAAGTCCGCCGCCAACAAGCATGGTAGCGCGATTTTTTGGAAGATGCAGTTTCCCGCGCAGTTTCACTATGGCGAAAATCACCAGAAAGACGCACAAAATCTTGGTCATCAGCGATTTATCGATACTCGCGAACCCTAATGCGCCCAACGCCGTGAGCGGTGCAGCCAAGATGAGAAATCGCCCCACCTCGCGCCAATTCACTTCGCGCCAGCCCATGCCCACACGACTCACATTGCTGAGCAACTGCGCAATGGTCGACACCGGCACCGCCACTTCCACACCACAAAAATAGGTAATGACGGGCAAAAGCACCATGCCACCGCCAAATCCAACCGAGCCCGACAGAAATCCTGCCAGCACACCAACCAATGTCAGCACAACGTACATCGTGCCGCAAAAGTAGTTTTTTTTCTGAAAAATTGGACACATTTTTTGCCGATAAATAAAAAAGCACTATTTTTGCAGCGCTTTAATAGGTCTATTAAATAGGGTAATTAAACAAGTTTATTAAATCGTATTTCACTGATTATCAGCAAGATGAAAAGATACAGCATTGGAGTTGACATTGGTTCGACCACGCTAAAAATAGCCGTTCTCGACGAAAATGGTGCGCTACTCCACTCCGACTATCGCCGACACAACGCCGACATCCGCCAGGCGGCAAGCACCACAGCCAAGCAACTGCACGACGCGCTGGGCGACTGCACGCTCGATGTGGTTCTGACAGGCTCGGTGGGCATGGGCTATGCCGAGCGACTCGGTTTCAGTTTTGTGCAAGAAGTGGTGGCAGCCGCCGAGACCATCAAACAGCGATACCCCGAGGTGCGCACCTTTGTGGACATGGGCGGTGAGGACTCGAAAATGATATTTTTCGATGAAGGCAAAACGCCCGACATTCGCATGAACGGCAGTTGCGCAGGCGGCACAGGCGCATTCATCGACCAGACGGCATCGCTCTGGGGCATCGAGACCAGCGAACTGAATACGTTGGCAGCGCAAGCCACCACCATCTACCCCATCGCATCGCGGTGCGGCGTGTTTTCGAAGACCGACATCCAGAACCTTGCCGCGCGCAATGTGAGTCGTGCCGACATAGCCGCATCGGTGTTCAACGCTGTAGCCATGCAAGTTTTGGCATCGTTGGCACGCGGGCGCGACATTGTGCCGAAAGTGTTTCTCTGCGGCGGACCATTTGCCTATCTTCCAGAGTTGAAAAAGAGTTTTCTGAACGCTTTCGGAACTACGCAATCGGATTGCGTAGTTCCTGAACACCCGCAATTGATTCCTGCCATTGGCTGCGCATTGATGGCAAAAATGCACGCAAAAAAATCGGTGCAGCTGTCGGATTTTCTTGAAAAATTGGAAAAGAAAACTGACGCCACAACCGTGAAAATAGCGCACAGCCTGCCGCCACTTTTCGCCTCGCGAAGCGAATACGACCGATGGCTGAAAAACAAGCAGGGACACGATGTGCCGCGCGCAAAATTCGATACGAACACACCGAAAAATTATTTCTTAGGCGTTGATTCGGGCAGCACAACCACCAAAATCGTCCTGCTCGACGACGATGGCAAAGTGGTTTATACCGACTATCGTCACAACAATGGCGATAGTTTCAAGACATTTTCAGACGCTTTGCAACGGCTCCACGCCACAGTCGAAAACGCTGAAAATGTGAACATTACGGCAAGTTGCGCCACAGGTTATGGCGAAAATTTGCTGCGCACCGCTTTCGGTCTCGATTTCGGAATTGTGGAGACGATGGCGCACTTCATTGCTGCAAAAAAAATTGAGCCGCAGGTGTCGTTTGTACTCGACATTGGCGGGCAAGATATGAAGGCGATTTTTGTGGAACATGGCGCAATTCGCCGCATCGAGATAAACGAAGCATGCTCGTCGGGCTGCGGCTCGTTCATCGAGACTTTTGCCAACATGCTGGGCTACGAAGTGGGCGATTTTGCGCAGATGGCCATCACCGCCAGCCAGCCCTACGACCTTGGCACGCGCTGCACCGTTTTCATGAATTCGAAGGTGAAACAAGCCATGCGCGAAGGCGCTGCCGTGGCCGACATTGCCGCGGGTTTCAGCTATTCGGTGGTGAAAAATTGCCTTTTCAAAGTGCTGAAACTGAAAAATATCGACGAATTGGGCGAAAAAATTGTGGTTCAAGGCGGAACTTTCCGCAACCATTCGATAGCGCGCGCGCTGGAACTGCAGACGGGCTGCAAAGTATCGTTTTGCGATCTGCCCGAACTGATGGGCGCATACGGAGCTGCATTTTACGCCAAAAATCAAATTGAAAAACGATGAACCTGAACGATCTGATAAAATCGAGCGCATACACCACAAGCAACGAAGTGTGCAGCGGCTGCGAAAATCACTGCCACGTGCGACTCTTCAGTTTTGCCAACGGACACACCTACGCTTCGGGAAACAATTGCGAAAAAGTCTATTCCAACGCCAAAGAATCGACCCGAAAAGGCGCAAATATGTTCGCAGAAAAATACCGACTTCTGTTTGGCCGAAAAATGACACCAACAGACGATGCACCCAAACGAGACATCAAAATCGGCATTCCGCGCGGACTGGGAATTTACGAGAATTTCCCGTTTTGGAACACACTTTTCACCGCCTGCGGATTCGAAGTTGTGCTGTCGCATCCATCGACTACGAAGATCTACGCAAACGGATTGCGTAGTGTGATGGCCGACAACATCTGCTTTCCGGCGAAATTGATGCACGGTCATGTGGAGGATTTGGCGAAACAGAAAGTCGACCGCATTTTCTACCCGTGGGTGGTTTACGAGCGCGACGAGAACAAGCAAGCAAAAAATTGCTTCAACTGCCCGATAGTGAGCGGTTACAGCGATGTGCTGAAAAGTGCCATCGATCCGCAAACGCGCTACGGCATTCCGCTGGATGCGCCCGTGGTATCGTTCAACGACGAAGAATTGCTCGAAAAATCGTGCGTGGAATATCTGCAAACGCTCGATGTGCCGAAGAAATTGGCCAAAAAAGCCGTAAAATTGGCACAAAAGGCGCAAGACGACTATTTGGAGCAGCTAACCAAACGAAATCAGGAGATTTTGCAACGCGCCACCGACGAAAATCGCATGGTGATAATGTTGGCTGGAAGGCCCTATCACACCGATCCGCTGGTGGAGCACAAAATTTCGCAAGCCATCGCCAGCATGGGCATCGATGTGATAACTGAGCATGTGGCGCTGAACGATGACGACACGATTTTCAGTCATCTGAATGCGCTCAGTCAGTGGGCGTACCCGAACAGACTGTTCAAGGCAGCGAATTTTGCTGCGCAATGGGGAAAGCCGAATTTGCAATTTGTGGAACTGACGAGTTTTGGCTGCGGTCCCGACGCCTTCATTTTGGACGAGGTTAGCACCATTCTGCGCCGCCACGGCAAAAATCTCACCATTCTGAAAATTGACGACGTGAACAGCATCGGCTCGCTGCGGCTACGCATTCGGTCGCTGGTGGAATCGGCAAAAGAGATTCCGCAAGACGAAGAAAAAATCGAGCGACCATTCGTTACCACAAAGATTTTCGACATTGACGACCGCCGCCGCACGCTCATTGCGCCCTATTTTGCCGAAGGATATTCCGAATTTTTGCCGCCCATTTTCAAACTTGCAGGCTATCGTCTGGAAAATCTTCCGTTGGCAAATCAGGCCGATGCCGAAACGGGCTTGCGCTACGCCAACAACGACATTTGCTACCCTGCCACGCTGGTGGTCGGCAGCATTGTGAACGCCCTTCAGAGCGGAAAATACAATCGCGACGAGACGGCGGTGATCATCACCCAAACGGGCGGACAATGTCGCGCCAGCAACTACTACGCACTCATCAAAAACGCTTTGGTGACGGCAGGTTTCAGCGATGTGCCAGTGGTTTCGTTGGCCACGGGCGCGGGACTGAACAACACGCAGCCCGGTTTCGATATTCAGTGGAAAAAAATTGCTAAAATGCTGATTGCCACGCTATTCTACGCCGATAGCATCGAAAAGCTCTACTACGCCACTGCCGTGCGCGAAAATCGTGAAGGTCATGCAAAATTTCTGCGCGACAAATTCATTGCGGTAGGGCAAATGTTCATCGAAAGGGGCGACATAAAGGCACTTTACGATGCGCTTGGCTTGGTGGCAGAAGAGTTCGCCGAGATCACCGACGCAACAAAGCAGACACCAGTGATTGGTTTGGTTGGCGAGATTTTTGTGAAATACAACAGTTTCAGCCACAAAGGTGTGGTCGATTGGCTCGTGCAGCAAGGCATAGAGGTGATTCCGCCAGCCATTTCGGGATTTTTCTCGACCTCGTTCGCCAGCCGCCACATCAACCGCCAGCTGAACATTAAGCGCGAGACACAGCCGCTGTGGCTCACCGATTTAGTCTACAAATACGTGGATCATTTCGCCAAGAAATGCGACAAGCTTTGCGCCGTTCACCCATTCTACCGCCCGTTCGTCAGCATTTTTGAATACGAAAAACTATCGCGGCAGGTGATTTGTGGTGCTGCCGATTTTGGCGAAGGCTGGTTTTTGCCCGGCGAAATTTGCCATTTGGCCGAACACGGCGTGCAAAATGTGGTCAGTCTGCAACCCTTTGGCTGCATTGCCAACCACATCATTTCGAAAGGCATCGAAAAGCGCATAAAACAGGTCTATCCGCAGTTGAGCCTGCTCTTTCTCGACTTCGACAGCAGCACTTCGGAAGCAAACATCTACAACCGATTGCACTTTATGGTCGAAAATTGCAAAAATCAGCAGAAAAATGCCTAATTTTACACGAAAAATTTAAACAACATGAACAAAGAAATTTCGCTCGAAGATCAGATATTGAAGGCAGCCGAAGAACTTTTCATCGAAAAAGGTTCGGCAGGCACATCAACCACCGACATTGCGCGCAAAGTGGGCTGCAATCAGGCGTTGGTGCATTACTATTTCAGAACGAAAGAGAACCTGTTTGAGCAAGTTTTTCTGAAGAAAATGGAGTTTGCCCTGTCGAGTGCCGACATGTATAGCGACACCTACAATGGCGATTTCAAGGAGTTAATCAGCACGCTTATCTCGCAGTATTTCAGCATGTTATGCGAAAATCGCAGACTGCCGTTTTTCATTTTGAGCGAACTCATCATCAACGACAAGAGACGCGAATTTATCCGTCGCCACATCATCGAAAATGCGCATCGGCAGACGGTTTACTACACATTCGACCGACTGGTGCAGAGCGAGGTGAACAAAGGCAACATTCGTCCAATCGAAACGCTCGATTTGCTGCTGAACATCGTTTCGCTAACGGTTTCTACTTTCATTGTGCTGCCTATTTATGCCGATTGGCTGCAGAAAAGCGAAGAGGAGCAGCGCGCCTTCATCGATCACCGCAAAGAGATTATTTTGCAGATGGTGCTGAAAGACCTTGAGAGAAATTAAAAAATTGGGGAAATCTCTACCGCTTCACTGCACGCACTTTGTAGCCTGCTTTTTTCAATAGAGCGATAAGACCATTTTCGCCAGCCAAGTGCATGGCACCAACGGCAATGAAACAGGGTTGCGCCTCCATCAATTTTGGCAAGCGGCGCGCCCATGCGTCGTTGCGCTCGTCGAGCAAGGCAAAACGCTCCTGCTGCGTGGGTGCGTACTGCGTGGTGTCGGCTTCGTAGAGTTGCAACAGTCCATCGAGGTCGCCACGGCGGTAGAGCGCATTGAGTTGCGCCACCTCGTCGACCACCGAATTCGCCTCGCGCACTGCGCCAACCAACAAAAATGCCTGACGATGAAGCGTTTGCGCATTGTAGAGCAACGCTATCTGATCGTCGACCGACTCCAAGCCAACAACTGGGATATTTTTCTGCGTCGCCACCTGCTGAAAAAACGAATCGAGCGACCAATCGCCATCTTGCTGCGGCATAGCCTGCCGATAGAGTTCCAAAAGGAAGAGATTTTGAATCATGGCGGGCTTCAGCAGCGCCAACTCAGTCAAGCCCATGCCAAGCACGCGCTGCAGCGTGGCATCGACCAACACATAATCGCTGTCAGAAAAAAGTTCGTGCATGGTGATGTAGTTCGGCATACGGGCAGCATCGGTCATTTTGCGCACTAGTGCGGGATCGTCAACCGCCACCTCGCCCACCACGGCACGACTTGCGTTGAACGCCCGATAGACGCCAGGCACAGAATCGAGAATATCGACCGAGACCAAATGGTGCGTGCCGAAAAGATACGATTTATAGGGCAGATCGTTTCCCGAAATCTCCCAAAGCAACTGCGCCTGCGCACCAACGCACGACAGCAGCAAAACAACTATTGCAAAACGAAAACGGAACATTTTTTCAATTGACAATTGATAATTAGAGGGTTAGCGTTGAATGTCGTGTAATTTTCAAATCTTCAAATTTTCAAATAGAGAATAGCGTATTACCTCATAGACCAATACTAATGAGCCCAATCTGAAATTTGAATTTTTGCGATAAGCGAGAGCAGAGCCAAACTCGTTTGAGCTATGCCGAGCG
>CAVHRT010000029.1:0-16739 GCA_963638355.1 Flexilinea sp.
ATAATGGCATCTATCTGTCTCATTATTTTGAGATTCGATATTATATCGTTCAAGTTTATGCCACATTCGGCAAGATTATCTTTCGCAGCCTCTAAATTCTTCGATGAATTTTGTTCGATAATACTAATTGCGAAAAGTATTGCTTCTTTTTTAGCAGAAACCTTTTCCCACCATTGTACGATATTGGCATCGCCGCCATATAATCGTGCTATTCCTGAAAATTTGTCTATTTTGTCGGCGACGGAATCGAGACACTCTTTTGCTTCTGCAAATTTGCCAAAGTATAAGTATTCGCATGCATGTGCAATTTCTTTTGCTACTTCATTGTGATTCTCTATCAATTCCTCCTTATATGAGTATTTCTTCTTCTTTTGCTTTTGCTCGTGTATTTGCGTTATTTCTTTCTGATTTTTTCGGTCAAAACGTTTCCCAATTTCTGCTGATTTACAACTTGTTACATGATAGCCACCACAATAGGCGCAATAATAGCTTCTGACTGGCGCAACTCCAGTCTCATCTTTTATTTCATTGGCATTAAATTTTATAAAGTTGTTTGCCTTGGCTTCCGATTCAAAAAGCATCTTCGATCTGTGGCAGCCATAGCAGTAAACTTTATTTCTTGTTGGTTTCATCTTTTGATGATGGTTGGCAATATTTTTTTACAGATTTTTCTTCCAAAACCTGCTGGTAATGTCCGTCATCTCGCCATTGGTAATGCGATAGAGGCGTTGATTGGTGGTGGGTTCTTTCAGTGGCCCCAAGGCGGCATCGTAGCGACCAATTTTCACATAGTCGAACGCCGTGGGGTCGAACTGGTCGGGTAGGGCATCGCAGCCAGAATACCACGCGCTGTGTTTTCCGTAGTCGGTCTTCACCATGCGAGCCAAACGCGCCACTTCGGCCGGATCGCCATCGCCGCCCATAAAGCAGACGCAGGTGATGGCCGAGCGGTAGTCGTCTATCAGCACCGCAAGGCGTTCTGTAGTGAGCTGATCGCCCACATCACCGCGCAAATGTGGACTGTGGCAGCCCGGGCAGCGATTGGGGCAAAGACTCAAGTTGATGGCCAACGTTACCTCGTCGGGAATTTCCTGAAAGACAATATCGAAACTGACATATTTCAGCATCTACGCTTTCAGTTTATCTGGCGTAGCATAGTAGCGCTTGGCAGCCTCTTTTTGGCGCGCCATCGAGAAGTTGCTCACGCGTTTCATGTAGCCAATCACACGCGTCAAGTAGTCCACGTCGGTGCTGTGGCATTCGGGACATTCGTGCAGATAGCGTTTGTCGATGTGTCCGCACTTGTTGCAGATGGTGTTCGGGATGTTGAACGTGAAGTAGTTGCAACCCTCTTGTGCAGCCACGCGCAGCAGTTGACGATATTGCTCTTTGCTCAGGTGTTCAGCCAAGTTGCAGTGCAGCGCCGAACCGCCCGTCAGGTGTTCGATGTATTTGCGTCCATGCAGACGGAATTTATCTATCACATTGAGCGAATGGTCTTCTACAATGTAGAAATAGCTGTTGTAGCAGTCGCGCGGCACTTGGTAGCCATCTTCCTTGTCCCATTTTGCATGTTTCACGCCTACATTTTCGGCAGGAATCATCTCGCAGTTGAACATCACATCTTTCGAGCGATATTGCTTGTTGGCTTTCTCCACAATGCCCAGCACGCCTTGCACAAATTCGGTGTATTTCGGGTTGTCGCTAATCTCAATTCCGAGGAATTCGGCAGCCTCGACCAAGCCATTCACGCCGATGGTCAAGTATTGACGGCTGATGTTGATGTAGCCAGCGTCGAACAGCGGCAGCATGCCTTTTTCTTGCAGACGGCGCAGATTTTCGTTGTATGCCAACTGCACTTTGTGCATCAGGTCGACTATTTCGGCCAGATACGATTGGTAAGGAATGCCGTTCTTCACAGCATATTGAATGCAGCGGTTCAAGTTCACGGTGAGTACGCTCTTCGAACCTGTCGAAACGCCACCAGCGCCCAGCGTGTAGCTGAATCCGTTGTCGGTGATCTCGTTGCGCAGACGGCAGCACGAGGCCAGTGAGTCGGCATTGTCGCTCAGGTAGGTGAAGAATGAGTGACCTTCGGCATACATTTCGGCGGTGAAGTCGCCATATTCTTTGTCTTTTACATCGCCATTTTCGCTGAGCAACGCCATGGTCTCTACAGGGAAAGTTAGCACGGTCTTGGTGCGCTCTTTGTTGAACCATTTCATGAAGCGTTTTTGCAGCCAGTTGAGCGAATCCCAGTGTGGTTTTTCGCCATTCGGGAAATAGAAATTGCCAAAAATGCTCTCGAAATAGTAGCGATCGTAGTACGAAATGTTCCAGAACACCGATTGGAAATTGCGTGCGCCAGTAGGTTGGTTTATGCTGTAGACAATCTGTTCGAAGCAGTCGCAAATCACCTTGTCGATGGTGCGCTGTTTTTTGCTCAAATCCACCACTTTGTCGGGATTCAGATAGTAGTCGTCGCCATATTCAAGCCCGATGAAGTAGTTCATATACATCAAAAATTCTGGTGTGGCGCAGGCTCCGCTCAACATGCTCGAAACGATGAACACCATATTTACAAATCCGCCGCAGAACGATTTCAGGTTCGTGGGAGGAGTGCTGTTGCCGCCAATCGACAGGGTGCCGCCAATCAGCCACGGATACATGGTGATGCTGGCGCAGTAGTTGGCAAGGCTGGTCTCGTCGTTTTTGTAGATGAAGTGCGTGTTGAGCAGTTGCAAGTATTTGTCCGACAACTCTTTGCCAAACATGGCTTTGATGCGGTCGGTGAGCAGACGGCGATTCAGGCGAATGAAGCTTTGTTTTGGCAGCTCGCCGATGAGTGTTGCTATGTTTTTGTTCGTCACGTTGGCGTTGGCGTCGAATTTGCTGCCAGTGGCGGCATTGGCGGCTTCGCAATAGTTGGTAAGGAACTCCAACTTGTCGCGTGTTTCGCGGTCTTCGGCGTGCTGGTGGCGGTAGAGCATGTAGGTTTTTGCCACTTGGTAGTAGCCTTCGGTCATCAGTGCCACCTCCACTTGGTTCTGAATCTCTTCCACGCTGATGCTATCGGTGATGCGCAGATGACCCAAAATGCCTGTCATAATCTCTTGTGTAGCGAAACTTCCCGCTGCCAAAAACGAGCGTGCAATGGCATTTTTTATCTTATCGATAGAGAAGATTTCGCGCTTTCCGTCGCGCTTGACGATGTAGTTTTCCATAATTTTTGGTATGTTTTTTTGTTCTGGTTATTGCAAAAGAGGGTAAAATAATGACCTCAATTTTCTTGGTACGATGCTTTTTCATTTTTCGGAGTGGAAAGCAACGCAAAAAAACGAAGGCTTGCGATAAAATGGCGCGTTCCGATATGTCGAACGACCTCGGCAAAGGTACGCAACAAATTTATTTTGGCAAGATGTTTGAAACAAAAGTTATTAACAAGTCGACAAAAGAATGTCTATTCCGCACCAGTTGGCTATTCGCCGAAAAAAGTGTAATTTTGCAATTTAGTCGTAAGTCGCAAGATACAAGTCGCTAGAAAGAATAAGGATTAAAGACAAAAGAGTAAAGACATCATCAGTGTGTTATTTTTTGCGACAAACGAGAAAAATCAGTAAAATCTGAAATCTGAAATGAGCAACATCTCCGAAAAACAAGCAAATCTTGACAACCGCTACATGCGTATGGCACGCATTTGGGCGGAAAATTCGTATTGCCAACGTCGCCAAGTGGGTGCACTTTTGGTGAAGGACAAAATGATAATCTCTGACGGCTACAACGGCACGCCATCGGGCTTCGAAAATAACTGCGAAAACGATGAAGGACTGTCGAAACCCTACGTGCTGCACGCCGAAGCCAACGCCATCACCAAGGTGGCACGCTCGAGCAATAGCAGCGATGGCGCCACGCTCTATGTAACTGCCTCGCCCTGCATCGAGTGCGCCAAACTGATAATTCAAGCGGGCATAAAACGCGTGGTCTATGGCGAAAAATATCGCCTTGTCGATGGCATAGAATTGCTCGAACGCGCTGGCATAGAACTCGTCTTCGCTCCCGACAAAAAATAGTTTGAAAAGGTTCAATTTGTTTGTCGCGCCTTGCGCTGTTCAATTGAAAATTGGGTAATTAAGAAAAAATGAAAAAAGCAATAATTCCTCTCATCGTCGCCATCGCGTTGGCGGTCGGCATCATAGTTGGCAATCTGTTTGCCGTGCGTAGCGGTGCGCCTGCCGTGTGGCAAAATTATCAGCAGACCGACAATAAAATAACCGATATGCTCTCGCTCATCGATCGGGTGTATGTCGACTCGGTGCAGTCCGATAGCCTTGTGGAGTTGGTGATGCCGCTCATCGTGCGCCAACTCGATCCGCATTCGGCCTACATTCCTGCGTCCGATCTGGTGGCGGTGAACGAAGAGTTGGCGGGCAGTTTTGGTGGCATTGGCGTGCAATTTTCGCTGCAAAACGATACCATTCATGTGGTTGAGGTCATTGCTGGCGGGCCGTCGGAGCGCGCTGGTTTGCAGGCTGGCGACCGCATTGTGGAGGTGAACGATACCGCTTTTGTTGGCCCATCGCTCACCAACGAGCGCGTGATGAAACGCCTGCGCGGACCAAAAAATACGCAGATAAAACTCGGCATTGTGCGCACTGGCGCGCCCGAAATTTTGCATTTCGACATCATTCGTGGCGACATTCCGTCGATTAGCGTTTACGGGCCGTGCATGGTTGCTCCAAAAATCGGCTACATCAATGTGAGCAAGTTTGGCGCCGACACCTATTGGGAATTTCTGACGGCACTTTCGGCACTTCACAAAAAGTCGGCTCAGGCGGTGATCGTCGACCTGCGTGGAAATTCGGGCGGCTACCTCGATGCGGCCACCAATATGCTCAACGAATTTCTTGCGAAAAATGATCTTTTGGTCTATGTCGAGGGCAAAGCCTATCCGCGCGAAAGCACCTATGCCAACGGCAATGGCACATTCACCAATATGAAAATTGCGGTTCTGGTCGATGAATTTTCGGCATCAGCATCCGAGATTTTTGCGGGTGCCATTCAGGACAACGACCGCGGTGTCATCATCGGACGGCGCACTTTTGGCAAAGGATTGGTGCAAAATCAGATGCAATTTGCCGATGGCTCGGCATTGCGACTCACCGTGGCGCGCTACTATACGCCGTCGGGACGCTGCATTCAGAAACCCTACGAGCGTGGAAAAATTGAAAATTACGAAGAGGATATGCTCAATCGCTATCTGCATGGCGAAATGTTCTCGCAAGACAGCATTCATCAGAACGATACGGTGGCTTATCACACCAAAAAAGGTCGCACAGTGTATGGCGGCGGCGGCATCATGCCCGATATTTTTGTGGCGCGCGACACCACGGGCTATTCGCCCTATTTCGCGGCACTTGCCAACGGTGGACACATCTACCAGTTTGCGCTGCAATACACCGAGCAGCACCGCGAGACTTTGAAGAAATTTGGCGATTGGCAGTCGCTAGCGAAACATCTCGATCAGCAAAAAGTGTACGACCAACTTGTGGCGGCAGCTGCTGCGAAAGGCATCACGGGCAGTGATAAAGACAAAGCTATTTCGCAAAAGTCTATTCAGCAAAATCTCTACTCGTACATCATTCGCAATGTGCTTGGCGACATCGATTTCTATTCGTACGCAGCTACATTCGACACAACCATTTTGCGCGCCGTGGAAGAGCTGAAGAAAAATTAGGAATTAGGAGTGAGGAGTTTTTCAATTGATAATTGATAATTTTCGCGCCAAAGTTGGATAGTGCGCGGTTCGACAAGCTCACCGCACCGCAATTTTCAAATTTTCAAATTTTCAAATGAAAAAATAAATTTTTCCTCTCTCTGACCATCTGTCATGCATTAAACTTATCAACTCATCAACTTGTAAACTCATCAACTGAAAATGTTACTAAACATCGTTTTACTCATCGTAGGATTTGTGGTGCTGGTGCTTGGCGCCGATTGGCTCGTCGATGGCGCATCGGGCTTGGCCAAACGCATGAATGTGCCAGATCTTGTTATTGGTTTGACCATCGTGGCTTTGGGCACTTCAGCGCCCGAATTGGTGGTGAATATCGTCTCGTCCATCGAAGGCTCGAGCCAGATTGCGCTCACCAACATTCTTGGCAGCAACATCATCAATGTGCTGATAATTCTTGGCGTCTCTGCCACAATTTACCCGATTGCATCGCAGCGTAGTTTGCGCCGTTTCGATATTCCAATGAGCATTCTCGCAGGCTTGGCTATTCTCGTGCTTGGCACGGAATGTTTCGGTTTGATGGGCAGCGATTGGGTGGTTTCGCGCCTCGATGGCATCATTCTGCTCTGCATTTTTGCGCTGTTCATGTATCACTCGGTGCGCGAGGCTAAGCGCGGTCAAAATGCTAGTGGCGACGAATATAAGCCGATGAAAATCTGGAAAGCTATCATGCTCATTCTTGTCGGCATCGGCTTTTTGGTTGGTGGCGGCGAACTGATAGTGCGCGCTGCGGTGGCTATAGCCGAGGCATGGGGCGTTCCCGAAGCCGTGGTGGGCGTTACCATTGTGGCACTCGGCACATCGCTGCCCGAGTTGGCAACATCGGCGGTGGCAGCGTTCAAACACAATTCCGATTTGGCCATCGGCAATGTCATTGGCAGCAACATTTTTAATGTGTTCTTTGTGCTTGGCGTCAGTGCGGTTATTCGTCCACTGCCTGCCTACAACCATCTGTTGGTCGATTCGGCATGTGCGGCTGGCTGCTGTGCGCTGGTTTGGCTCTTTGTCTGCACCAACAAACGCCACGAAATAAAACGTTGGCAAGGCGTGCTGCTGCTCGCTTGCTATGCGGTCTATCTGGTTTGGCTGCTGGGAACGTTGTAGGGAAGTTTCACGTTACAGGTTTCAGGTTAAAGGTTTGCCGAACCGCACAGAATCTATGCTCTATCTTTTATGCTCTCTGATCTTCAAAAATACATCGAAACCGCCATTCTTCCGCTCTACGAGGGGTTCGATCGCGGGCACAATCGTGAGCATGTGGAGCGTGTGATAGCCGAAAGTCTTGCGCTGGCGGCTGACTACGATGTCGATCTCGATAAGGTCTACACCATTGCCGCCTACCACGATGTTGGCATGCCGCGTGGGCGCGATTTGCATCACATCTATTCCGCCGAAATTCTTCTGAACGATGCCAATTTGCGTCGTTGGTTTTCGGAGACTGATTTGCGCCTAATGGCCGATGCCATCGAGGATCATCGCGCGTCTGGGAAGAACGAGCCGCGTACCATCTATGGGCGCATTGTGGCGGAGGCCGACCGCGATATCGATCCTGAACTCATCTTGCGGCGCACGTTGCGTTTTTCGTTGCGCCAACAGCCCGACGCTGCGGCAGAGTGGCACATTCAGCGCGCCATCGACCATTTGCACGAGAAATATGCCGAGGGCGGTTACATGCGTCTTTGGCTTCATAGCGCACGAAACGAGCAGGGACTTGCTGCCCTGCGCGCCCTCATCGCCAACCCCGAAAAGCTCCGCACTACGCTGGCGCAACTATTGGCGGAAGAACGATGAAATCCCCAAATCTCATCACAAAAAAAGTAGGAACACGCCTTAACGCATTCCTACTAATTGGATAATTGGGTAATTAGAAAATTGGCTAATTGTTCAAATTTCTACTCTCGTCTTCTTTTTCAGCTCGAAGTCGCGACCGAGGTAGCGCTCGCGCACTATGGGGTTGGCAGCCAACTCTTCGGGCGTGCCGTGGAATAAAATCGTGCCCTCAAAAAGCAGGTAGGCGCGGTCGGTTATCGAAAGCGTCTCGTCCACATTGTGGTCGGTTATCAGAATGCCAATGTTGCGGTCTTTCAAGTGCCAAACAATGTCCTGAATGTCCTGCACAGCAATGGGATCGACGCCAGCGAATGGTTCGTCGAGCATGATGAAACTCGGTTCAATGGCCAGACAGCGCGCTATCTCGGTGCGGCGGCGTTCACCACCCGAAAGGCGGTCGCCAATGTTTTTGCGCACCTTTTGCAGACGAAATTCGGCAATCAGACTTTCCAGCTTTTCGTGTTGCTCTTCGCGCGTCTTGTTGGTCAGCTCCAGCACCGACAGAATGTTGTTCTCTACGGTCATTTTGCGGAATACCGACGCCTCTTGCGCCAAGTAGCCAATGCCAGCGCGCGCCCGTTTGTACACGGGGTAGGTGGTGATGTCGGTGTCGTTCAGGAAAATTTTGCCTTGGTTGGGCGTGGTCAAGCCTGTGGTCATGTAGAATGTGGTGGTTTTGCCAGCGCCATTTGGGCCAAGCAAGCCTACAATCTCGCCCTGCTTCACCTGTATCGACACATCGTTCACTACCGTGCGCTTGCCGTAGGTCTTCACCAAATGTTCGGTGCGTAGCACCATACCAAGATTTTCCATACAAATTTTTTATTCGAAGATTTGAAAAGTGATCTTCTCCCAAATATGTTCTATCTTCTATGCTCTATCTTCTTTAATGGCTTCTTCTTCCTGTTTCACGGGAGTTTTTGGGAAGAAAATCCAGAACAGAACGGCAACAACCAGTGCATAGGCTGCAAAAATGTACCATGCCGTCTGCCAACCTTGCCAAATTTCCATGGCTTGTGCGTGAATGGCTTCGGCAGCGTTTTCGAGTTGTGCAAGCGTGCTCCAAGTTTCATCGGCTACGGTTGGAACACACTTGTTCACGATGGCTTGTGCACTCAGCGTGCCAATGGTTGCGCCAATGCCGTTGGTCATCATCATAAACAGACCTTGTGCGCTCGAACGCATCTCGGGGCTGGTCTCTTGGTCGACATATAGCGCACCCGAAATGTTGAAAAAGTCGAATGCAAAGCCGTAGACAATGCAGCTAAGCACAAACATCCAAACGCCCGTGCCAGGGTTGCCCAGTCCGAACAATCCGAAACGCAGAACCCAAGCAAACATAGCCATTAGCATCACATTTTTAATGCCAAAGCGTTTCAAGAAATAGGGAATGAACAGAATGCACAGTGCTTCGCAAATTTGCGAGATGGAGATGAGCATGTTCGAGTGTTTCACGCCAAACGAATTAGCCCATTCTGTGAAATGCTCAAAGCTTCCGAGGAATGGATTTGCAAAACCGTTGGTTATTTGCAGACTCACGCCCAAGCACATCGAGAAGAGGAAGAAAAGTGCCATTTTTTTCTGTTTGAACAGCGCAAATGCCTTCAGTCCGAGTGCATCAACAAGGTTTACTTTGCCTTCCACTTTCTTGATTTCGCAAGCGGGCAGCGTGAGCGAATAAGCGGCCAACAAAATGCTGAGTGCGCCGCTCACAACAAACTGCCAAGCGGTGGTTTGCAGTCCGCACAGATCCACGCACCACATCATGGCAATGAAACCAACTGTGCCGAAAACACGAATTGGCGGGAAATCTTTTACTGTGTCCAATCCGCTCTTAATCAGCGCATTGAAGGCTACCGAGTTGCTCAGCGCGATGGTCGGCATGAAGAAGGCCACGCTCAGCGCATAGAATGTGAATAGCAGACCAAATTGCACATCGGCACCAGCTGTAATGCCATAGACGCCTGCGGCAATCATGAATGCGCCCGCCAAGCCGTGGCAGAGCGACAGACATTTTTGTGCAGGAATCCAGCGGTCGGCCACAATGCCCATCAGTGCAGGCATAAACAGACTCACAATGCCTTGGATAGAGTAGAATATGCCAATGTTTGCGCCCATGCCGTGGTCGGACAAATAGCGACCCATGCAGGTGAGATACGCTCCCCAAACAGCATATTCGAGGAAATTCATTACGATTAATCGCAGTTTCATGTTCATGGTATTAAAAATTTAAGGTTGATCAGTTGATTAGTTTATGAGTTTGTCAAGTTCGTAAAGTTATAAAGTTCATAAAGTCCGCGCTCAATATTTGCAGTTAGTCTCGTTTACCGAAAGTCGTAGTCTGTGAGGTAAAATCCTATTTTTATTTGAATATTTGAAAATTATGGTGCGGTGAGCTTGTCGAACCGCAATGACCACAATCATTCGCAGCCCCATCTCTTGCTACTTGCTACTTGCGACTTGTTACTGACCTTGTCTTTATTCCTTACTCTTTATTCTCTTATTAATTTCATCTCTCAATTTTGCGGCTTGTTCGTAGTCTTCGTCGGCAACGGCTTGTGTTAGAAGCGTTTGCAGGTCGTCGTCGGTGAGTTCGCTGGCCACTTCGCTGGCGTTTTTGGTTATCACGCGGCCGATCTTGTCGAAAATTTCGGTGCTCATAAAAATTGGCGTGCCGCAACACAAAGCCAGTGCCACGCCGTCTGACGCGCGCGACTCGGTGCTGTAGGCATCGTAGCCATTGTCCCACAAAAGTTGGGCGGTGAATAGTTGTTCATCGTCGCTGGTTATGCACACCTCTTGTAGTCGAATGCCGTATTGGCGCGTTATTTCGCCAAAAAGTTGGTGCGTCAATTTCACGGGCAGTTGCACTCCGCGCAGGCTCACGGTGATGGATTGTGCCTCGGCTTTGCCAATGAGAATGGGTGCGTGACGGTCGCCATTCACCTCCTTAAAAAGCAGCCAATAGGTGTCTTCCGCTATTTTTGCCTCGCTCAAACCCACTATTTGCACCTGCACTTTGTCCATCTCTTGTAAAAATGTGCCAAAAATCGAGCAAAGTTACGGTTTTTGTTTGATAAAGCAAAATTTCTGCCGATTATTTGTCGAAAATGCCGTGCAATTTCACATTTTTCGGCTTCTTTATTCCGCCAAGATTGAATCGCGCCACAAATTGCTGCTGATGACCGAGTTTTTGCCCGTAGGTGTAGTGAAAATTCCATGCAAAATAGCATGTTACAAACGGGCGGCGCACAAGGTAGATGAACAGATCGGTGCGGTTGTAGACTTTCGAGTTGTAGTACGGATTGCCTTGGTTCAGCAGCGCGCCATATTTGTGGTAGAGTGGCATCTGACCTTCGCCTGCGTAGAGCCTATTTTCCAAACCCAGAAACCGCCAACCGATGTACAAATCGACCAACGCGCCATGACGCAGGTATTGCTCCTCGGCTTTGCGATCGCGCTGAAAGCCCATCAGGTAGCCTACTTGCAGCGAAAACGAATCGAGTGGAGTTATTTCGGTCAAATCGAATCCGACAAACGGGTTCAGATACACATCATCGCACACGCCAAGGTTGGGTTGGTCTTTCGACTTATTTGCCAAGTGGTTCATCTGAATGTAATCGCCCGCCATCAGCCATTTGTAGTTGAATCGCCCATCGGCCACCAAGCGGAAAGCCTCGCGCGTGTCGCTGCTCTGCATGCCGCGCCAATCGCAGAAAAACTCGGCGTAACCCCATTTCGATTCGTATTGAAACAGCGCGCCCTGAATATTCGGGTAGGCAAATGCCATCGAATCGCTCATCATGTAGTTGGGCAGCGCGTGCGTCAGTTGGTAGTAGGGAATGGCGCCTGCGTTCACGGTGAAGCCTTTTTGCCGATATTCGTAGAATGCCGTCGGGTGAAATTTCACGCTTCGCCAATTGGCGCCAAATGGCTGAATGTAGCTCACGCCTGCTATCAGTCGGTGCGAACCGCCCATCGAGTCGTTCAGTTGCACCCCGATGGTTGGCGTCAGGCGCAGTCCGAAAATGGTTTGCGAATGCTGTTGAGGGTCGTACAGCTCGCGATTGTCGAAATAGGTCACAAAGTCGACATCGTACAAAAACTTTGGCTTTGCCTCGCAAGCGAGCAGGGCAGTGCCAAACAGCAATATGGCGAAAAGGCGCTTCATATCTCTCAGATTCCAAATTTCAGATTTCAAATTGACGGTATCCACGACTGACGGCAGAATGTTGTGGAACGCGAAACTTTATGAACTTTCCAACTTTATAAACTTTCTCACTCAATTAAACACACGAAATCCCGAACAATTTTTCGTGTTCGGGATTGGTGGGCAGTGATGGATTCGAACCACCGAAGGTAAAAACCAGCAGATTTACAGTCTGCCCCATTTGGCCACTCTGGTAACTGCCCGAAAATCAGGCTCTTAGCCTCGATTTTTGTTTATTCGGCTGGTGCAGCTTCGTCGAACGGAGCAGCAGTTGTAGCCGCCTGTTGTTGCATGTCGGCAGCCTCTTCGGAAATCTCCGACGTGGCAGCAACGCCTTCGCCGCTGTGAACGCCCGTGGCAAACACGCAGCACACTACGATGAACGCAATCAGCGTCCAAGTGGTTTTTTCAAGAAAGTCGGTCGTCTTGCGCACACCCATAATCTGGTTCGAACTCGAAAAACTCGACGCCAATCCGCCACCTTTCGAATTCTGAACAAGCACTATCAGCACCAAAATAACCGATGCCACTACGGCAAGAATTGTCAAAAGCAAATACATATCTTTCTGATTTTATTGTCTAACTTTTCGGACTGCAAAGGTACAGCATTTTTTTTGTTCCACCAATTTTTTATCACGAAAAATTATTTTTTCGTTTGAAATTTTGAAGATTGCGTGGCGGTGAGCCTGTCGAACCGCCTAATTATCAATTGTCAATTAAAACACTCCTAAATCCTCACTCCTCATTCCTAACTGAATTTACCAATTCGCCACCGTGGCGTTGAAAATTTGGTCGACAATCTCCGAAATCATCTCTTCGCAGAGTTGGTCCTGCACATCTTCGAGGGTCGACGAACTCGGGAAGGTGCGGTTGGCGGAGAATGTGCGCTCGAAATCTTCCTCGTTGTTGGTGTTGTTGGTGTAGCGCACGCGAATGCCCAGCGTCAGGCGCGTTTCGGCGGCGTAGGCGTCGCTTCCAATCGATAGCGGTGTGAGCGAGTAGGTGATTATTTCACCCTCCACTTGCAAGTCGCCACCGCGCGAAACCTGACTCAGACGCGTCTGTTTGCTGTAGGCATCTTTCAGCGCATCGTTGAAGTTGTTGGCCAGCGATGGATTCACCAGCGTGGCTTGGTTGGTGAAATCGGCCACGGTGATGCTCTTCACCTTCGAATAGTCGATGCTTGCGCCATTAAACTTGTACGAAATGGTGCACGACGCCGCAATTAGCGCGGCAATTATTGCGAAAAATGCTAGTCGTTTCATTTTTGGGTTGATTAGTTGACGAGTTGATAGGTTGATGAGTTTAACGCATTACGGATGGACAGTGAGGAAAAATTTCTATTCCTCATTTGAAAATTTGAAGATTTGAAGATTGTGGGGCGGTGAGCTTGTCGAACCGCGCATTATCAATTATCAATTGTCAATTTTCAATTGAAAAATTCCTCACTCCTCACTCCTCATTCCTAACTTTCCTCGATTCCGTACTCCTTAATTTTTCTGTAGAGCGTGCGTTCCGATATTTTCAGGTCTTGCGCGGCTAGTTTGCGTTTGCCGTTGTGGCGTTCGAGAGCCTTCGTTATCATCTCTTTTTCGGCATCTTCGAGCGAAAGCGACTCTTCGATGTACTCCTCGGTGTCCTCCACTTGGCGATTTTGCATCATCTTTTGCTTGCCCGTTGGCGTAATGTTTATCAGGTCTGGCTCGTCGCTTATGGTGGCGGCCGAAATGGCGGTGTCGCTCGTGGTGGCGGGCACGCTCGCAGGCGTGTAGGGCGCAGGTGTGGCGGCGTAGTTGGTGGCTGGCGTGGGTTGCGCCGTGCCCGACATGATGTCGTTTACCAGTTTTTTCAGATCGTTCATGTCGCGCCGCATGTCGAACAGCACTTGGTAGAGTATCTCGCGCTCGCTGTTGAACGATTTGTCGCTATTGCCTTGTGCTGTGCGCCCAAAGAGCGTTGGCAGCGTGGTTTGCTCGTTGTTTGGCAGGTAGCGACGCAGTGTTTCAGCACTGATGTTGCGCTCGGTTTCGATCACCGAAATCTGCTCTGCAATGTTTTTCAGTTGGCGGATATTGCCCTGCCAATAGTAGTTTCGCAGAATATCTTGCGCCTCGTCGGTCAGTTTCACGGCGGGCATTTTGTACTGTTCGGCGCAGTCGTTGGCAAATTTGCGGAACAGCAGCACGGTGTCGTCTTTGCGCTCGCGCAGTGGCGGAATGTGTATCGGCACACCATTCAGGCGGAAATAGAGATCTTCGCGAAAACGCCCTTCGGCAATGGCTTTCGGAATGTCGAGGTTGGTGGCTGCCACCACGCGCACATCGGTTTTTTGCACTTTCGATGAGCCGACGCGCAGAAATTCGCCATTCTCAAGCACACGCAGCAGTCGCGCTTGGGTCGAGAGCGGCAGTTCGCCCACCTCGTCGAGAAAGATGGTGCCGCCGTCAGCCACTTCGAAATAGCCTTTTCTATCGTTTGTGGCGCTAGTGAATGCGCCTTTTTCGTGACCAAAAAGTTCGCTGTCGATGGTGCCTTCGGGAATGGCGCCGCAGTTCACCGCTATATAAGTGTTGTGTTTTCGTGCGCTATATTGGTGTATTATTTGCGGAAATTTCTCTTTACCTACACCACTTTCGCCCGTAATCAGCACCGAAAGGTTGGTTGGCGCCACCTGAATGGCCACATCAATGGCATGATTGAGCGCTTCCGACACACCAATTATTCCAAAACGCTGCTTAACAGCCTGAATTTCAGTCGTTTCCATCTTGTCTGACAAATTTTCAGTTCGACTGACAAAATTACAAAATTTTTTCGAGAAAAAAGAATTTTAGTTGGAAAATTTCAGATTGATTGATAATTGATAATTGACAATTGATAATTGATAATTATTGCACCGTGTCCCTACTATCGGTGTTGGTGTGTAGTGCAGCGCATTTTTGCAGAAAGCTGTGGAAACCCAATCTGAAATTTGAAACTTGAAACATATCTTGCAGCAGCGTTTCTCAATTGCACTAGCACAATCTTGCGACTTGCTACTTGCTACTTGCTACTTGCTACTAATCTGAAATCTGAAATTTGAAATCTGAAATCTATCTAAATCATCGGTGTCATGTAGATTGGTAGCATCCAGAGTGATTTTTCGTGCGCCAAATCTTTGGTGTGGAGTAGAACGCTCGTTCCGATGCGCGACGAAAATTTTTCGGAAAAGGCGTCGATGGAACCATGCGTCTTGTAGTTCGACGATTTCACCTCTATTGGTACCAATTTGTTGCCGCGCGTTACCAAAAAATCTATCTCGTAATTGTGTTTTGCATCTTTTGGAAAAGTGTAGTAAAACAATTTGTCGCCCATGGCGCGGAGCATTTGTGCGACCAAATTTTCGTAGACATAACCTAAATTTACCGAGAGTTTATCGCTCAAAAGTTTCTGATAGAGCGTGTTTTCGGTGTAATCCTTGTCCCAAAATGCCAAAGTGACGAAAAGTCCCGTGTCGCAAAGAAAAATCTTGAAACGTTTGTAGTCGGCGTGCAGTGCCATGCCCACATTCGGGTCGTTGGCGTGGAACGACATGTAGATAGTTTTGCTGTCCTCCAATTGTTGCAAAAGTTCGTCCATCTTGTCGCTTGGTACGCCATCTATTACTGTCGTGGGAGCATAGCGCGCACCGTTTTTACTCAATTGACTTGGAATAGCCAAAAATAGCCGTGAAAGTTTTTGTGTTGGGTCGATTTTTAGAAGGTCGTCGGCGTAGAGTTCAAGAATTTCGCGTTTTGTAGTGTCGACCTGTTGCAAATTATTCGTTTCGATGTAGGTGCAGATGGCTTGTGGCATGCCGCCAACAAGCATGTAGAGCCGCAAATCGCGCATATTTTTGCGATGACCAGCGTCGCCAATGGGCGTGCGTTTTTCGTAAAATTTTCGTAGAATATTCAATCCACTCGGTTTGCCAATGGCCCAAAGAAATTCCTCATAGTCGAGCGGCAAAAGCTCGATGCGGTGTTCCTCGCTTGGAATGGTGATGTGCTGTGTGTTTTGCCGAATGCTGATGAGCGATCCCGTCTCGATGTAGTCGAAGCGACCGTCTTGCACCAAATATTTTATGGCTTGGCGCGCCGCGGGACAGCGTTGTATCTCGTCGAAAACAATCACCGATTCGCGCTCGAAAAGCTGAGTGTTGTAGTAATCTTGCAAGCGAAGAAAAAGCAATTCGAGGTTGTCGAGATACTCAAAATAACCCAAAACCTCTTCGGTTACAAAGTTGAAGTCGATGACTATGGCACTGCGATATTCGTTTTGCGCAAATTGTCGCACAATGGTCGATTTGCCGACACGTCTTGCTCCCTCTATAAGCAATGCCGATTTGCCCCTGCTTTCGTTTTTCCAACGGAGCATTTTCGCATAGATTTTGCGTCTAAAAATATGCTCTTCCATAAGACTGATTTTGTTGTAAAATTTATTTCGCGGCAAAATTACACAAAATCAATCACTTACACAAATTTTTCACAAAAATCTTCCATCCCCCAACGAAAACTACCTCAATTTTCTTCCATCCCCCAACGAAAACTACCTCAATTTTCTTCCATCCCCCAACGAAATAATCATCGAATTATTGAATTTTTCCGATAAGCGAGTGCAGAGTCAAACTCGTTTGAACTATGCCGAGCAGAGGAAAAATGCGTAAGCAATCATTGAGTCATTGAATGGGTGGCAACCGCAGCCAACTGCAGTTCAATTGATAATTGATAATTGACAATTGATAATTTTTTTGCAGCCCGCCGTGGATACCGCAACCTGAAACCTGAAACTTGAAACTTGAAACTTGAAACTTGAAACCTGAAACTTTTAACTTGAAATACTACTGATGCGATAAACTCGCACAGTGACTTTGTAACTTATTGATTTATAATA
>CAVHRT010000030.1:0-16738 GCA_963638355.1 Flexilinea sp.
CGGTAATGATGTGGTCGGCGGCGTCCATGCCCTCTTTTTCGATGCGGTAGACATCGGGATTCACATTGCCGCGGCTGCGATCGTAGTCCGTTGCATGAACGTGAATCACCATTGGTTTGCCGCTGATCTGTTTGGCGAAACGACCTGCGGGATAGGTGAGCCAGTCGTGCGCATGAATCACATCGAACTCGCGACTGTGGGCAATGACGCTCGCCACCGCTTCGTAGTTCGAAATCTCTTCCATCAGATTGTCGGGATAGCGGCCTGAGAAATCGACGCAGCCAATATCGTTCGTGCCAATGCGGCGAAAATCGTATTTGATGCCGTTGCGCAGCTGGAAATACTCGTCCGGATGCATGCGACCGCCAAGACGCTCGTTCACTTGGTTCCAGTTCACATCTTTCCAGACTATTGGCACATTGCACGCTCCGATGATGTGCAGAAAACTCTGATCTTCGTCGCCCCACGGCTTTGGAATCACAAAAGTGATATCCATGTCGGGTTGCATGGCCATGCCTTTGGTCAAGCCGTAACTTGCGGTGCCTAGTCCGCCCAGAATATGCGGTGGAAACTCCCACCCAAACATCAATGCTCTCATATTTTTTTTGTATGTTTATTCAACTTTTGCCCACACTTTTTCTCCCACACCAACGGCGTACGGAGTTATGGTACGGAGTGAGTCATTTTCGATGCGATATATTATTTCCGCAGTAGAGTCATTCTTTTCATCAACGAACGAAATATAATCGTGCATTTCCGAATCTACAGAATATCTTTTCTGAAATACAGTTGCGCTACCATATGCCACGGAGGAATCATTTTCAAAATATGTCCACTTTGCATCTTGCGAAAACACCAGAACTTCGTTCTTTCCAGTTTTTTCTGGTGTTAAATCACCATATTCAGGAGACCAAGCCATACCAGTATATTTCCACTGCCACGTACCAACAAGATTTATATCAAAACTTCTCGCGTCTTCCTTTTTCTCGCACGCCACCAAGCACATCGCTAGTGCAGCGGCTGCAAAAATTAGTTTTGTTTTCATCATTTTTTCCCCTCTCTATTTCAATATCTTACCAATTCCGTAATCGCTGATTTGCTGCTCGTTGAGCGATGCCACAAAATCTTCCATCACTTTTTTGGCGCGCAGCACTTCGGCCACGGTGGGCGCGTAACTCATGGCGCCATGTCCGCGGAATGGCGGATTGCCGTCGTACAGTTCCGAAAGGCAGCCAACGGTCAGTTCGGTCAAATCGCTTTCGAATCCCGCCAGCAGACGCATAAGCATTGCCACACCGCTCATTTTGTGAACGCGCAGATAGGCTTCTGCAAAGGCAGCTGTGGTCCACGGCCAAATTGGTCCGTTGTGGTAGTTGCGGTCGCGTTCAAGTTGTCCGCCAATGTAGATTGGGCGATACATGCCGCTCTTTGGACTGAGGCTGCGCAGACCCTTTATTGTTAGCAGTTCGCGCGTAACGATGTCGAGAACCGACTTTTGCTGCGCTCTTTCGAGTGGCGAATAGGGCAACGACACGGCAAAAATCATGTTCGGACGCACCTCACGGTTGTGGTAGTCGCCATCGACATAATCGTCGAGATAGATGCCGTTCCAGAAGGTGGCGACGAACGATTGGCGCATGATTTCGGCCTGATAGTTGAGCAAGTCGGACTGATTTTCTTGTCCAAGCACCTGCGCAATCTCCGATCCGAACTTCAACGCATTGTACCACAGCGCGTTTATCTCAACTACATAGCCCGTGCGAGGCGTTATCGGCACACCATTTTCCATGGCATTCATCCATGTGGCAGGCTTGTTGCGCCCGTCGGTATAGAGCAATCCATTGTCGTGAACAAACAAATTATTGTGCTTCTGTTTACGAATGAAATCGAGCACATCGAGCACATGTTTGCCATATCTTTCGGCAGCTTGCTGCAGCGATGTATATTTGGCATATTGCTGAATGTCCCACACAAACCACAGCAGCACATCGGGCGAGCTGACCTCTTTCAGTTGCGTGCTTTTTGGCTTACCATCGATGTAATCGCGCACGGCAGCCACGCCTATCTGCATCATTTTTTCGAACATATCGGCCTCGCCAACAGCCAAGGTGGCGCCAGGCAGCGCAATAAATTCGTCGCGAGCGCGATATTTGAACCACGGATAACCCGCCAACAGATAATAGCCGTCCTCTTTCTTGTTGTAGAATTGATGTGCAGCGTTTTTCAGGCAGGTGAAAAAATCGGTGCGACCAACGCGCTTTGCCACTTCGTCATCGAAGAGTTTTTTCAACTTACGCACGCCCACAGGCTCGGTGCCAGCCGAAAAAATCACGGTTTCACCTTTTTTTATATCAAGTTCGAAATAGCCTGGAACATACAAATCCTCGCTGTATTCGTAGCCGCGCTCCTGCTCTTTCAGATATTCCACGCCACGATACCAATCGGCTTGCGGCACAAAAGTGCACTGTTTGTTGGTCTGCATCACAAGATTGGGATAGCCATCGTACAAGCAGCACGAAATGCCATTCTCAACCTCTTGAATGTTGCGATTGATGCGATCGTTTTCGTGCGTCAGTTCGTTCACATTGCGGAAGGCGAGGAATGGTTTCAGACGCAGTTTCGTTGGCGAATGCGCCTCGAGCAGCGTGTAGCGCACCAGCACGCGATTTTCGAACGAAACCAAAATGCGCTCTTTTTGCAAGATGACACCGCCCACACGATAGATGGTCGTTGCCACCGAATCGATGTGAAACTCGCGAATGTATTTGTGACCGCGCGGACTGAAATAGTCGCCATGGTACTTGTGAATGCCCAGATTGAATTCGGCACCATGCTGAATCACCGTCTCGTCGCACGACGACAGCAACACATGATTATCGCGATCGAGCGACGGCACAGGCACCACCAGCAAGCCGTGATATTTGCGCGTATTGCAGTCGATAATGGTGGTACTGGCGTATGCGCCCGCCTTGTTGGTGCGCAACATCTCCTTGTCCAACGATTTTTCGAGGTTGGTAAGCAATGTCTTGTCAAATTTTAAGTAACTCATATACAGAGGATTAAGTCGTTTTTAGGTTTTTGTTCTTTCAATTTGGAAAATTACACAAATAGCGTAAAATGCACAAACATTGCGATATGTTGTACAACATAAAATTCAACTACTTTTGAAAAGCAGTTTTTGAATGCGAAAAAATATGTTTTAGAGCAGTTTTAGCGACTCGGTTATTGTCAGAAAATCGTCTTCCGAAATGCCCAAATCCACGAGCGTCTGTCGGTCGGCGGCGAGTGCCTCGAAAAACTCCTTGCGGTTCTCGTATTTTCCTAGACTTTGCTTGTAGCAATCGAACGCACGCTCGCGCTGACCATCAAGAAAACAGGCGTGTGCCATGTTCAGCAGGTCGTAGCACTGCGGTTCCGAGGCAGTCAGTTTTTCGTATTGGCGAATGGCTTTAGCAAACTGATTATCAAGCAGATAGCACCATGCCACAGCACGACGGCACGATGGTTCATCGGGCTTCAGATTGTCGGCACAAAAATAGGTCTCGATGGCTTCGGCGTAGCGTTTCAGCTCGACCAAGCAGTGACCTTTTTGCATCAAAATTTTGAAATTGTCGGGCTGCAACTGCGCACAATGCGTGTAGTTTTCCAATGCTTTCTCGGTCAAACCCAGTCTGCGCTGGCACTGCGCCAAACGCCGCAAAGTCCAGAAGTTATCGGGCTGCAAATCGTCGGCCAGCATGTAGGTGTTTTCGGCCATCTCGTAATCGCCCATTTTTTGGTAGCAATGGCCGAGTTTTTTCAGCACATCGGCATCGCTTGTAGCATCGTCGAGCGAGCGATATTGCGGAATGGCATCGGAATAGAGTTTTTTCGAATAATAGTAGTCGGCAATGTGTTTGCGCACGCTGCTTTCGGGGAAGATTTTTCGGAAAATATCGGTGCGATAGAATGCCCAAACTGCCTCTAGCGGATTTTCGAGATCTGCACGATTGGGGTGCAAAGTGTAGAGTCGATAAAGATCCTGAACATACTGATTTGCAACAGTTTGCACCTCGGCGTTGGGGCGCGTAACTACTTCATCTTTCAGCAATTCGTTCACATCGTCCACTTCGGCATTCACGCCATCGACCATCACACGGCGCTGACCAGCAGGCATTTGCGCAAGCGTGAGGCAGAAGGAATATTTGTCGGAATTGCACATGAACGGCATGTTGACGATGTTGGCAAAAATGTTGCTTGCACCGTCTAAAATCTCGGTCACGCTGCTATGCGACGCATCGAAAGGAATCAACCAGTTAGCCATTTCGCTGAAAAATGGGTACGATTTCAGATTCGAGAAGGTGGCAGCGTAAACATCGGAGCCATCGAGTTGCATCTCGCTGAATTCCTGCATTTTGTCGGACACGCCCACCTCGTCGAGCATCTGCTCAAGGTCGGGCATTTCATCTTGGTCGTCGTCGTCGCGCGAGAGGATTTCGCTCAATTTATCAGAAATTTTTGGCGTGGCACGCATCATGGCGGGCATTATCTCGTTGCGGATGCGATCGGTTACGGCTTGAGTCTCGCTGGTGCGAACAAGCAGCAGAAAAGCCGAGCGCAGTTCGGAGCAGAAATGTTCGTCGTCGGTGAGGACCGAAAGTTGCGCCATAATGGCCTTGTCGTTTGCAATGCGTTTGGCATGGAACGCCAACGCCAGCACTGCGCCAACCACCGCGCGCTGACGCACTGCCACATTCGTCACACGACATACGGAGAGCAAAAATTCCACTTTTTGTCGGTCGTAGAGGCGCAAAAGCGACAGCGTAGCGGCCGAAACAACGAGGCAGCGCGTGCGTTCCGAGGCATTTTCATTTTCAGCCATATCGAGCAAAATTTGCGTATTTTCCATTTCGCTCCAACGCTTCGAAAACCACACAAAATCGAACAAACGGCGTTCGGCTGCTTCGAGTTCTACGCCCTTCGAGTTCTCACAGTTTTTGCACAAATCGGCTATCGAGGCGGACGACTGGAAACGCATGCGCTGATAGGGCAATCGCTGCGAAAAACGCAGTTGCAAAGCCTCTTTCACATCGTCGGCCAAACTGCAAACTTCGTCGACAATATGAGCATAAATCTCATCACGCTGCGGATCGTTCACGCCCTGAATGGCAAAACACAGCATTTTGCCGTAAGTCTCGCGCAGTTGGTTGTAGTTGTTGTTTAGCAACCAATCTGATGCCTCGTTGAGCATTTCAGAAAGCAACGCAAACGCCTCGGCCAACTGTTTTTTCTCGACAAAAGCAAGAACTTGGCGATATTTTTGAATGATGATTCTGTCGGTCATGGTAGTCGCAAGATGTGAGTAGCAAGTAGTAAGATTTTGTTAGTGCAATTGAGAATTTTTACTGCAGTTTGATTGTAGATTTTTTTTTGGAGAATTGCTCCTCTAACCTTAAAAAATCGGTGCAAAAATAGTCATTTGGCGCGGCAAACGCAAATTTTTGAATAAAAAATCGCTTTTTCGAGAAAAAATCTCTACTTTTGTAGGTTAAACCGCACACATTCCAAGCCATGGAAATTAAGGAAAAAATAGAGCGTTTGCGCAACGAATTGAACACGCACAACTACAACTATTATGTGCTGAACAAGCCAACGATTAGCGATTTTGAATTCGATGCCAAGATGCACGAATTGCAGCGATTGGAAGCCGAAAATCCCGAATTTTTCGATCCAAATTCGCCAACTCAGCGCGTGGGCAGCGACTTGAGCGAGGGTTTTGTGCAGGTTGAGCACCGCTACCCTATGCTCTCGCTGGCCAACACCTATTCCGAAGGAGATGTGGCCGATTGGTACGAACGCGTACGTCGCAGTCTGAACGAGCCTTTCGAGGTGGTTTGCGAACTGAAATACGATGGCACTTCCATCTCGCTCATCTACGAAAATGGTGCGTTGGTGCAGGCCGTAACCCGCGGCGATGGCGTGCGTGGCGACGATGTAACAGCCAATGTGCGCACCATTCGCAGCATTCCGCTCTCACTTCGTGGAAATGATTATCCACAAGCCTTCGAAATGCGCGGCGAGATATTGATGCCATGGAAAGTTTTCGATGCGCTGAATGCTGAGCGCGAGGCGCAAGAAGAGCCGCTTTTTGCCAATCCTCGCAACGCTGCTAGCGGCACGCTGAAAACGCAAAATCCCGCCGAAGTGGCGCGCCGCCGACTCGATGCCTATCTCTACTATCTGCTTGGCGAAGATTTGCCCGCCGACACACACTACGAAAATCTGCAACGCGCCGCCTCGTGGGGTTTCAAAATTTCAGACGCCATGAAATGTTGCCATTCGTTGCAAGAGATCATCGACTACATCGACTATTGGGACACCGAGCGCAAAAATCTGCCCGTGGCAACCGACGGCATGGTGCTGAAAGTGAATTCGCTGCAGCAACAAAAAGCATTGGGCTACACTGCCAAATCGCCGCGTTGGGCCATTGCCTACAAGTTCCAAGCCGAGCGCGCCTGCACTCGCCTCAATTCGGTGAGCTACCAAGTGGGCCGCACGGGTGTGATTACGCCAGTGGCAAACCTCGATCCAGTGCAACTTTCTGGAACCACGGTGAAACGCGCCTCGCTGCACAATGCCGACATCATCGCAGGGCTCGATCTGCACATTGGCGACATGGTTTATGTGGAAAAAGGCGGCGAGATTATTCCGAAAATCACAGGCGTCGACCTCGATGCGCGGCTGCTTTTGGGCGATAAAGTGGGTTTCGCGAAAGTCTGTCCCGAATGCGGCACGCCGTTGGTTCGCGACGACAACGAAGCAGCACACTACTGCCCCAACGAAGACGGCTGCCCACCGCAAATAAAGGGCAAGATGGAGCATTTCGTGAGCCGCAAAGCCATGAACATCGATGGACTTGGCGAAGAGACCATTGCGCTACTCTACGACAATGGTTTGCTGCACAATGTGGCAGATATTTACGAACTGAAAGTGCCTGATCTTGCGCGTTTGGAGCGACTTGGAGCGAAATCGGCGCACAACATAAAAAATGGTATCGAAGCATCGAAACAGGTGCCATTTCCGCGCGTGCTGTTTGCACTTGGCATTCGCTATGTGGGCGAGACGGTGGCAAAAAAATTGGCTGCTGCCTTCCGTTCCATCGATCGCCTGTCGGTGGCCACGCTCGATGAACTGATGGCGGTGCCCGACATCGGTGAAAGCATTGCACAGAGCGTGCGCGCCTATTTTGCGAAACCAGAACATCAGCAACTGGTGGAGCGACTGCGCGAACATGGTTTGCAAATGGAGATGACCGAAGCCGCCGCGCCCACATCGGACACGCTGAAAGGCCTTTCGATAGTGATAAGTGGCGTATTTAAGTACCATTCGCGCGATGAATACAAAACCATGATCGAACAAAATGGCGGAAAAAATGTCGGCTCGGTGAGCGGCGCCACAAGTTTCATTCTCGCGGGCGAAAACATGGGTCCAGCCAAACTCGAAAAAGCCGAAAAACTTGGCGTAAAAATCGTGAGTGAAGAGGAATTTCTCGAAAAGTTAGGAATTAGGAATTAGGAGTGAGGAATTTTTAGTGAGAAATGAGAAGTGCGGGCGGTTCGACAAGCTCACCGCACCGCAATCTTCAAATCTTCAATTTTTCAAATGGACAATTAATTTTCTAACCAAATATGCTGAAAAAACAACTTTTCAAATACCGAGCGCGAAAGAGCAATTTGCGTGAGAAGCAGTTTGTTGACTATGCGCATGCCAAGAGCGTGCTGCTGCTCTACGAGAGCGATTTGCAGGAAAATCACGCCGCCATCGACAGCATTGTGCGCACACTCCACGCCGATGGGAAACAGGTTGATGTGGTCGGTTTTGTCGCCAAAAAACAGTGCGAAACGCCAAAAAATGAACATTTCCGACTGCTCTGCAAAGAACAAATCGGCTTCTGGGGCAAGCCCGACAAAGCCACGCTCAACGCCATCTGTGCGAAAAAGTACGATCTGATTGTGGACCTGACGCCGCATTTCTGTCTGCCGCTACAGTATGTGCTACTCTACGCCAACGCTCGTTGCCGCATTGGAGGCGACGTGAGCGAGTTTGGACTGATTGATTTCGCCGTGAAAATAGCCCAACCAACCACCGAAAAAGCGCAATACGAGCACGCCCTTTGGGACGCCATTTCGCAATATCTGAAGCAAATAAAGATGAGCGAATCAGTAGCAAGAAAATAAATTGATAATTGATAATTAGAGGGTTAGTGTTAGTGCATTTCGACAAACTCACCGCCCCCCAATCTTCAAATTTTCAAATCTTCAAATGAACAATTGGAAATTAGAAACCTAGAAACCAGAAACTTCTAATTATGAATCAAAATAAACTCACAGGCATGGGCGTGGCATTGGTTACGCCATTCAAGCACGACGGCAGCATCGACTACGATGCGCTAGCACGGCTCATCGAATACCAAATAAGCAACCACGCCGACTATTTGGTGATTTTTGGCACAACGGCCGAAACGCCCACGCTCACCGAAGCCGAAAAGAGCGAACTGGCGCAGTTCATCATCAGTCGCAACGCCAAACGCCTGCCGATAGTGATGGGCATTGGCGGCAACAACACGCGCACCGTGGTGGAGACCATTCGCAACACCGATCTGTCGCAAGTGGACGCCGTGCTGAGCGTGGTGCCGTACTACAACAAACCATCGCAAGAGGGTATCTATCAGCACTATCGCGCCATTGCGCAAGCCACAGCCACGCCAATCATCTTGTACAATGTGCCAGGTCGCACGGGCGTGAACATGACCGCACAAACCGTTTTGCGCCTTGCCCACGAATTTCCGAACATTGTGGCGATAAAAGAAGCGTCAGGCAAATTTTCGCAAATCGACGAGATAATCAAGAACAAACCAAAAAATTTCATGGTCATTTCGGGCGACGATGGCATCACTTTCCCGCTGATAACGCTGGGCGCAGTGGGCGCAATATCGGTCGTTGGCAATGCTTTTCCGCGCGAATTCAGTCGTATGGTGCGCTTGGCTATGCGAGGCGATTTGGAGGGCGCACGCGAAATTCACTATCGTTTCACCGAACTGATGGAACTGCTTTTTGTCGATGGCAATCCTGCTGGCGTGAAAAGTCTGCTTTCGATGATGGGATTCTGCGAAAACGAGCTACGCCTGCCGCTTGTGCCAACCACGCTCAAAACCACCGAACGCATGCGACAAGTGTTAGAAGAAATCAAATCGATAGAAGAATAACGAGCTGATTATCAGAAAATTAGAGATTTTGAAACGATTCTTCGTCATATTGTCGATAGTGCTGTTGCCAACCACTTTTGCATGGACGCAGTTGAACACCGACCGCGTGCTGGCCATTGGTCGCAATGCGCTCTATTTCGAGGATTATGTGCTGTCGATTCAGTATTTCAACCAAGTGATAAAGGCTAAACCCTATCTCACCGAACCATATTATTATCGCGCCATCGCCAAAATTCAGTTGGAAGATTTTACGGGTGCCGAGCAGGATTGCAATGCGGTTTTGGAGCGCAACGCCTTCATGCCGCAAGCCTACTATGCTCGTGGTTTTGTGCGCATGCATCTCGATCGTTACGCCGAAGCTGAATCCGATTTCACGCAAGCACTCGAGTTTGCGCCAGAAAACAGCGTGTTCACGCTCTGTCGCATCGAAGCGCGCCTGTTGCTCGAGCATTACGACGATGCCTTGGCCGATGCCGACAATCTGCTGAGACGAAACAAAAAATCGGCTGAACTGCTCTTCGAGCGCGGGCGCATTCATCTGGCAAAAGGCGACACCGTGGCTGCGCTCGACGATTTCGACCAACTGGTGGCAACCGATCGTTTCAATCCCGATTTATGGGCGACGCGCGCCATCGCTCGACTGCAAACGGGCGACAACAGTGGCGCACTGTCCGACTACAACGAAGCCATTCGCCTTGGCTCGCAAAACGCTGGCTACTTCATCAATCGCGGCTATCTGAACTACGAAGCGAAAAATTATCGTGGTGCCTTAACGGATTACGATCGCGCTGTGGAACTCGACCCCAACGACGAAACAGCACGCTTCAATCGTGCCTTGTTGCGCACCGAAGTTGGCGATTTGAACCGCGCCATCGACGACCTGAACGAAGTTCTAAAACTGAAGCCCGACCACGACAAAGCACGCTATCAACGCGCACTGATTTATACCGATTTGCACGATTGGACAAATGCCGAAAACGATTTCACAACGCTGATTGAACGCCACCCAACTTTCGCTCCAGCCTACTACGGTCGCGCCGAAGCCTATGAGAAACTTGGCAAAACGCGCGCCGCCTACGACGATTACGATCGTGCCGAGAAATTGCGTCAAGAGGCAAAAAATCGTCAGCAACAACAGACCGACGACGACATCGACACGCGCCCCGAAATTGCCCAGCAGGACGACGATCCAACCGATGCGCGCACACGACTTTTCGATGCCAACACGGGCAACAATGCCACAGCAAGCATTCGCGGAGCGGTGCAAAACACGCAAATCAATGTTCAGAACGAGAAAAATTTTGTGCTGACCTATTATCAGAAAGAAGATCCAGTGCGCAAAAACGACCACTACAGTACGCTTGTGGAACAACTTAACGCACAGCACGTTATGCAGTCGGCGCTGCGCATTGTGAACCGCGAAATGCCGCTCACGCAGTCGCTCATAGCTCACCATTTTCAGTCGATCGATGATCTTTCGCGCCGCATCGACGCCACGCCCAACAACGCACTGCTCTACTTGGCTCGCGGCATCGACTATTCGTTGGTGCAGGATTTTGCGAACGCCATCGCCGATTTTTCGCGCGCCATCTACCTCGATGGCGACATGGCGCTGGCCTATTTCTGTCGGGCAAATATACGCTTCAAAGAGTTAGAATTCCGTTCGAGCAATGCCGATGACGACCAGCCCGCGCTGCGCGAACAATATGCTCACGACTACGAAATGATAATGCGCGACTACGACAAGGCGTTGGCCATTGCACCCGATTTTGCCTACGCGTGGTTCAATCGCGCCAATGTGCTTTGCGTTCAGAAAGATTTTAAGACCGCCATTCGCAACTATTCGCAAGCCATCGCATGTGACGACGAATTTGCCGAAGCCTACTTCAATCGCGGGCTCACAAACATCTATCTCGGCAACGACAAAAATGGTGTGAACGACCTGAGCAAAGCAGGCGAACTCGGCATCTATCAAGCGTACAACTATCTGAAAAGAGTAAGAAATTAAGTGAGTAGTTAGAAGTTAGAAGTGAGCGCGGTTCGACAGGCTCACCGCTCCAATCTTCAAATCTTCAAATCTTCAAATAAAAAAATAGAAATTAAATCATTCATTTTCAACAAGATATGATAACCTTTAATCTGAAATGCTACACCTATTTTGGTCAGAATGTTTTCCTCGAAATTGAGGGCAACACAGTGCCAATGAACTATGTGGCCGACAGTCTTTGGCAATGCACCTACGAACCGCAGGGCAAGCCAACCACCTATGCTTACTATGTGTTAAACCCCGAGCAGACGCAGATTCTTGAGTCGCCCGACCATCGCACGCTGCCCGCCATTGCAGGCAATGCGCAGTTGTACGAGGTCTTTCGCTACCCATCGACGGCGCGCGTGTTCCGCACAACGCCATTCACCGACGCTTGGTGCAAGCACAAGACTGAACCATTGCCGCGCATCGCAGCGAACGAAACGCTACTCGTGGTGAACGCGCCTGCCGTGGACGAAAATCAAGGCGTTGGCATTGTTGGCTCGAGCCAGAAACTTGGCGAATGGGACACGCAAAAATTGCTGCCGCTCCACCCTGCCGAAAATGCCGATTGGTTCATAAAGTTGAAAAACAATCAACTGCAAAATGCCGAATACAAATTTGTTGTTTACAATCTTGCCTCGGGCGAAATAGTGCGCTGGGAAAAGGGCGCCAACCGCTGGCTACCAACTGCCGAGTGCGCCACGTTGCTCTCCGACGATTTCCGTCAGGATTTCACATGGAAAGGCGCAGGCACAGCCATTCCCGTGTTCTCGCTGCGGAGCAATAGCGACTGGGGCGTGGGCGAATTCTACGACCTGCGGCAGATGATCGATTGGACGCACGCAACGCAGCAAAAAATCATTCAGATTCTGCCAATAAACGACACCACCAACACGCAAACCAACGCCGATTCGTACCCTTATAGCGCCATTTCGGTCTATGCACTGCACCCGATGTATCTGCATTTGGCTGCCATCGGCAAACTGCGCGACGCAAAACTTGAAATCCGTTTCGAGCAACGACGCAAAAAGCTGAACGAGCAAGCGTTTGTCGATTATGCCGCAGTGAATGCACTCAAATGGGAATATATTCGCCTGATTTTCGAGCAGGAAAAAGAGAAAACTTTCGTCTCGGATGATTACAAAAAATTCTTCAACGCTAATCGCCAGTGGTTGCTGCCCTACGCTGTCTTTTGCGTGCTTCGCGATGCGCATGGCAATGCCGATTTTCATCGCTGGGACGATATGGCGACCTACAACGAGGCGCGCGTTCGTTCGTTTGCCAAGGCGCACACCAACGAAGTTGAACTGCACTATTTTGTGCAATATCATCTGGCGAAACAACTCACCGAAGTACGCCAATATGCTCACAATCAAGGCATTGCGCTAAAAGGCGATCTGCCAATCGGCATCAGTCCAAACAGCGTTGATGCGTGGATGTATCCGCACCTTTTCCATCTTGATAAACAGGCAGGCGCGCCACCAGACGACTTCTCGGTGATCGGTCAGAATTGGGGCTTTCCCACCTACAATTGGGCTGAAATGGAGAAAGACGGCTATCAATGGTGGAAAGAGCGTTTCGCCAACATGGCAAAATATTTCGACGCCTACCGAATCGACCATATTCTCGGATTTTTCCGCATTTGGGAAGTGCCAATGTCAGCACTGTGGGGCCTGTTAGGCTATTTCAACCCATCGATGCCGATGTGCATTGGCGAGATTGAAAACTACGGTCTGCACTTCGACCGCGATCGCATGTTGCGCCCCTACATCACCACCGAAATGTTGGCCGAAGATTTTGGGCGCGATGCCGACAAAATTGCAAAAACCTATTTCGACCGAAACGACAACGGCACACTGCGTTTCAAACCGGAATTCGACACGCAGCGCAAACTGAACGACCATTTTGGCGACAAAGAGCGCACACTTTGCGACAAGTTGATGGCACTCCACACCGAGGTGCTTTTCGTCGAAGATCCTTATCAGCAGGGCAAATTCCACCCGCGCATCATGGTCTACAAATCGCGCTCGTACGCCGCGCTGAACGACCACGAACGCCAAGTGCTGGCACAGATGCACGAAGACTATTTCTATCGTCGCCAGAACGAATTTTGGCGCATTCAGGCACAGCGCAAACTGCCAGCATTGCTGCGCACCACCAACATGCTAGTTTGTGGCGAAGACCTTGGCATGTTGCCAGCTTGTGTGCCGCAAACCATGAGCGAGATGCAGATTCTGAGCCTCGAAATTCAGCGCATGCCAAAAGATCCGAACAGCGAATTTGTCGATCCACATCACACGCCCTATCTATCGGTATGCAGCACTGGCACGCACGACACATCGCCATTGCGCAGTTGGTGGCACGAGAACCCCGAAGCCACGCAACGCTACTACAGCAACATGCTTCATGGCGTGGGTTGCGCGCCGCAAGAATGCACGCCAGCCATTGCCGAACAAGTGGTGGCGCAGCACATCGAAAGCAGCAGTCTGCTCACCATTTTGCCGCTGCAAGATTATCTGGCAACCGACGAGACATTGCGCTTTTTCGATGCCGATGGCGAACGTATCAACGACCCCAGCAATCCGCATCATTTCTGGTGCTATCGCATGCACATCACGCTCGATCAACTGCTGAAGGCCAAAGATTTCAACCGAAAAATTGCAAAACTGATTTCAGACAACGGACGATGAAAATTCTTCAGAAAATAGGATTTTTGCTGATTTTTGTCGGTTTCGCAACGGGTGTGCAGGCGCAGTCGCTGCCCGAGTACGAGCAACAGATGGAACGACTTTTTGCCGCTGTTGAAAACTCGACCGACGGCGCAGACAACCTGCGCACCAACGACAGCATTCGCACGATTTTTCAGATGGCACTGAAGTGCGAAGGTTCGTTCCAGTACCCTTTTAATCGACTGAAATTCGTTGGACACACGCTCTCCGACGATGGTTTGCTGCGCATCTACACTTGGAACATTCCCACCGATAGCGGATTCATCTACAACGGATTTATTCAAAAAACGAGTGGCGAATGCCATATCTTGACACATAAAAACACCTCATTCGCAACCACAGAAACGCAAACAATCTCTTCGGAAGAATGGTACGGTGCACTCTACTATCGCGCCATTGCCTACAAATATCAGAAACAGAAAATCTACATTCTGCTTGGTTGGCAAGGCGGCAAAGGTCACACGCAGCGCAAGTTTATCGATGTACTTTGGTTCAACAAAGCGGATCAAGTGCAGCTCGGATTGCCAATTTTCAATGGCAATGGCTACGCACTCAGTCGCCGTGTGTTCGAATACGATGCCGATGTGCAGATGTTTCTGGACTACGAGCCGAAGCGCCACCGCATTGTGTTCGACCACCTCTCGCCCATCAAGCTTTTCGACGACGAAGTGGTTACGCTCGGTCCCGACATGTCGTTCGATGCCTACCAACGCCGCGCCAAAATGTGGAAACTGCAAGAAGACATCAAAGCGAAAAATAAATAGAGGTTAGAGTTTATAGGTTATAGATGAGAGGTTATAGGTTAAAGGAGAGAGGACGGTGACCAAAGCCAACTGCAAACGATAAAAAACGTGCAGTAACTCAACCAACGCTAACCCGCAGACACTTTATAAACTTTTTACTTTACAGACTTTTCAACTAAACATTATGCATAAATCTGGATTTGTAAACATTGTCGGCAATCCTAACGTCGGCAAATCGACACTGATGAACGCACTCGTTGGCGAGCGCATCTCCATCATCACATCGAAAGCGCAAACCACGCGCCACCGCATCATGGGCATAGTGAACGGCGACGACTTTCAGATAGTCTATTCTGACACGCCCGGCGTGCTGAAACCCAACTACAAACTGCAAGAGTCGATGCTCGAATTCTCCAATTCAGCCCTGACCGACGCCGACATTCTGCTCTATGTAACCGATGTGCAGGACTCGGCCGAGAAAAACGCATTTTTTCTCGAAAAAGTGCAGAAAATGCAAGATACAACCAAAATCATCTTGATAATCAACAAGATAGATTTGATTGATCAGCCACGATTGGAGAAGTTGGTCGATTTTTGGCACAAAGAATTGCCCAAGGCAGAAATTTTTCCGCTTTCAGCAAAAGAGAAATTCAACATCGAACCGCTTTTCAAGCACATCAAAGAGTTGCTGCCCGATTCGCCGCCATTTTTCGACAAAGATGCGCTCACCGACAAACCCGAACGTTTTTTTGTGGACGAGATAATTCGCGAAAAAATTCTGCTAAACTACGAAAAAGAGGTTCCCTACTCGGTTGAAGTGGCTGTGGAATCATTCAAAGAGGAGGAGTCGATAATCCGCATCAGTGCGGTGATTTACTGCGAGCGCGATTCGCAAAAAGGCATTCTCATTGGCAAAGGTGGGCGCGCCCTGCGCAAAGTCGGCACCGAAGCCCGCAAAGATATTGAGGCATTTTTCGGCAAAAAAGTCTTCCTCGAACTCTTTGTGAAAGTGGAGCGCGACTGGCGCAACCGCGAACAAAAACTGCGCGGTTTTGGCTACCAACTCGAGCATAAAAGCGAATAATTTCGGCAAAATCTGACAAAATCCGCCATTTGCACGACGAAAAGAGTTGCGGTTTTAATTCAAAATACATACCTTTGCAGAACTAAGTTACAACTTTATAAAGTTTGTAAAGTTCATAAAGTTATAAAGTTTGCGACACTGCAGTTAGTCGTGGATACGACAATTTTCAAATTTTCAAATGAACAATTTACTAACCAGAAAATAAAAATTTTCAACTAACATTTTAATTTAAATTCTTATGAAAAAACTCACCCTAATGATGTGCGCCATTGCGGCAATCATCACCTGCGCTGCCTGCGGCGGACAAGCTGCACAACAACAAGACGAGCGTCCATGCCCGCCTCCACCACACGAAGAGCAACATCAAGGCTGCCCGCTGAGCGACGAAGAGCGTGCCGCCATCGACGAGATGATGGCTCAATGGGCAAAATTCGATTCGTTGGCTGTGGAAGAACAGACTGCGCTGATTGCTCAACGCAAAGCATTGGTCGAGAAACGCATTGCAAAATGTGAGGAACACCGCGCTGCCGAAGCGGCTCGTCTTGCCGAACTCGAGACCAAATGTGCCGAGATCAAAGCCAAATTCGAGAAAATCGACGAATTGAGCCTTGCCGAACAGAAAGCACTGCTCGAAGAGATTGACAAGCCATGCTGCCACAAAGGCGATCCAAAGTGCTGCAAAGGCGGCGACAAAAAGCCCTGCTGCCACGGCGAAAAACCTTGCTGCAAGCATCACAATCATTGATTACAATCATCGAATCATTGAGTGATTGAGTCATTGAATGAAAAACATCGGCTTTCAGGATTGAAGGCCGATGTTTTTTTATGTGTTGGTATCGTAACTATCAGCAAACTACATCTTTCTGGTGTAATTGACAAACACGTTTGTCTGCATGTCAACTCCATTAC
>CAVHRT010000031.1:0-16525 GCA_963638355.1 Flexilinea sp.
GTAGAATGATTTGAGGTAGGGGCGTATCTTGTCGCCAAATTCCTCAATCATGCGTTTAGCGAAGTTAGTGAACTTGCGCGCGCCTTTCTCTACATGGTAACCAGCGACAATAATGCCATCAAATAACATCTCGGGGTCTAACCCTGCATTGAGATGGTTCAGTCGTTCGTGCATACGGCGGCGTGCTGCCTCGTATGCGTCCTCGGTGAATATCTTATTCTCCGATTTTTCTCCTTCATTATTTGTGGAGTGTTTATCGCCAGTGGCTTCTTCTTTGCCTTTGCCCCCTATCTTTTCTCCTGCCGTTTTATTGCCTAACTTCTCTTCGTAGGCATTATTTTTATTATTTCCATCACTTTTTTGTTCAGAAATTTGGTTGTTTGGAATAGAAGCTGTACCTTTGTGGGCAGAAGAATTTCCAGACGGATTGATACCGAGCCCGACAAGTTGATTGTCAGTTTGAGTAGGCTTGTGCGAACGGTTAAGAGGAACTGACTCCTCGACCTGCGATGTCGGATGCAGGCTGGAATTGTTTAGCCAAACTAATTTGTTTTGTTCAATTAGTTTGGCTATTTTATTTGCCGTTTTTTCTTGGTTGGACACGACAACCTCTTTCCCGTCTTTGCTGACGGTAACAGAGGTAAAATAGTATATACGCTTTCCATTTTTACCCGTAAATGCTTTGACAAACACATACGAGTAATCTCTTTCTGTTACTTGTCCCTCTTTGGCTTCGCTCTTATCTTCGATAATGACACTCGGGTGTTCGAGCGTGGGTTTAACCATGCCCAACTTTCCATCTCTGCCTTTCTGTGCGAGTTTGAGGTATTGGTTTTCGCCCATCTTGACATCTCCGATGGGCGTGCTGACGATGCCGTCTTCTCCAAATAGTGCGTACCAGTTCTCGGGTGTGAGGTCTATGTCCTCAAAAGGAACAGCCTCTGCCTCAATCTGCTTTAAGGTATCACTCGCAGATATATCGGTTGCGGGTGTTGCGGTTTCTCCTGCATTATCGGCTTTTCTTGTTGTTCCTTCGCCTTTCTGATTATTTCCGCCAACTCCTCCTCGATTGTTGGTAGATTGTGTTCCTCCCTCAAGCGGTTTTGCGCCTCCAGTTCCTCCATTTTCTCCGAGTTGCCCGCTGCCGCCTGCTTTACTACTGTTCCCCAATACAGGGCTTCCATCATTTGTAACATTGTTTTGTCGTTTATTTAGTTTGACATGATAAATCTGCTCTACCGCCTGCTCCAAAGTGAGCGTTTCGGCTGCGTTGAATAAGTCACCTCCCTCGCCTTGTAGTTTGTCATACAACTCGTTGAAAGCGGCTCGTTGCGTTGCCATCGTTTGGCTCTTGAATGTCGCTGCGAGTGCAAATGCAAAGTTACTAAATTTTTCGGCAGGTAAGAACGAACCGCCAACAAAATCCATTTGGAGTTGTTTAGACCATGCCCAAATGGCTGCCATGCGTTCCTCGTATGTTTTAGCCGCCATGAATGTTGGGTCGCTCTGTAGGTCGTAGTAGACCTCGATAGCCTCTTGCAAGTACGGCACTACCTTTGCGTCAGCAGGACTGTTGGCATCGCGCGCCACTGTCTGCAATATGGCTTTTTGTGCCGTCAGCGGTAAGCGAGTGAACATCTCACGAATGTTGTCCACTTTAGCGTTGGCAAATAGCAAATTGCGCAGTATGTCGAGCAAACTATTTTTTGCCTCATCGGTCAGTTCGCCTTTGTCGTTGAATGCCGTCTGATATTGCGTGTCGTTGATGATGTCTTTTAGGCGCAGGAACTTAATCGCCTCGCCTCCATTTGCCGCAATCATTTCAGAAAGCGTCATCTCCTCATCATCGGTGGTGGTGAGCCTACGAGCAAACGAGGCAAGTCCATCGCCCAACAATTGCGCTGTCTTGGCGGCATCGATAGTCTGCTTACCTCCACTCTCGGTGTCTTGCGCATTCTTTTGCCCCAAACGAATAGCCTCCTCGTCCGTTACATCGAGTTCGGTCACAAGCACAGGGTTCTGCATTGCAGCCACCTCCTCGGCATTTAGACCAAAGCGTTCTGCATTGTCGATAAGATACTGCTTGTGTTTTGCCGCTTGGTCGGGGTAACTATCGTACATCATAAGCAACGCAATGGAGCGGTTGTTTCCTTGTATTACCTCGCCACGAGCGTTGGTAACAGGTGCGCCCGTGTATGCAGTCGCTCCTTCGGTTATTTGTTGTGGGTTGATGTTCTCCGCAATCTTTTGTGCCGCTACTTGGCTCGCTTTGTCGGTGCGTTCTTTCGGTTGTGCCTCTGTGATGAAATACGAGTGGTTGCGTTGTCCACCTTTGTGGCTCGGCTGCAACTGACTTGCGTCAATCACTTTCACACGACCTTTCGGCTTGTCTTGGGTAGAAAACATTATCTCCACCTCTTTGCCATACACACCCTGCGTATTCTCTTGCCGTTTGACTACATTGCCATTGACCATGCGGTAACCACGCTTGCGCGCTGCGGCTGCATTATCTCTCGACACATCGGGAACGCCACCTGCTTTCTTTTCTGCTTCAAGACGAGCCGCCTCCTCGGCTGCGGCTTTTGCAGCGGCTGCCTCTTGTGCTGCTTTCTCTGCTTTGGCTTTCTCCTCGGCTCGTTTAGCCTCGGCTGCTTGCATTCGTTGCGCATATACCGCGTTGAACTTATCGTACAACTCCTGCAAGCGTTGAATCTCTGCTTGTGCTTTTGCTCGTTTCGCTTTCGCTTTCTCATCAATCAACGAAATAGGCTTTGCCGCTATCTCTTGTTGCTTTTGTAACTGCTTCTTGATGTCCTCGAGTGTTGCAGCAATGTCGGTATCGCTATACTCGCTGAACTCATCTTGCTCCTCCGCGGTCGTTTCGGTGGTCGTTTCTGAACCGCCCTCACCAACCTGCGGTGCGCCATTTTCGCCCTGCTCGTTGGTTATCTGCTGCGGCTGTCCCTCTTGGGTGGTGTTATCGGTCTGCTCGTTATTTGCGTCTACCTGCTCATTGTCTGCCTGCTCCTCTGCTGCTTGTTTGCTCTCGACAAATGCAGCCGTGTCGAACTGCTCCGATGTGAGTATGTCGGCAAGTTCTTGCGAACTTACCCCTTCGGTTTCTTCTGCTCCGTCTATTCGTACAGTGTAGAGTTTGTTTGAGGCATCATGACTAACAATCTCGTAGGTGTGCATTTGCGTTTGCAGCACATCGCCCTCATCGAACTTAAGCACCGCCCATTGTCCGCGTTGGTCGTTGGTGATGACAGATTGCTCCGCCTCGCCTGTCTGCTCGTTGCGTGAGTTGTAAGTGATGCCGTTTGCGTCCGTGGAAACGACAGTAGTCAGTCCAATCTCGGGTGCATTGGTATTGTAGATGATAGACCCTTCTGGGTAGTGTTTAGCGTTATATGCCGCTTGACGTATGTTCTCATCGGCTTGCGCTTTCATCTCCGACTTGTGAGCATCACCCAAGACAGCCTCTATTTGGTCGATACCTACCTGCTTGGCTTCTCCCGTTTCGGAATTGACAACGACAAAAGTGCCGTCTGATTTCTCCTTATCGATGACGGGGTTACCTTCTTTGTCGGTCGACACCACGAGGTTGCCACTCTTTATATAGAATGTGCCTTCCGAGCCACCTGCTGCCGCGTTACCATCGGTGTTTGTTTGAGGTTTGACTTCCGTCTTGCCATCGACATTCTCGGTTTTACTCGTATCTACTTTTTCCTTTGCCATATTATTAGCCTCCTTTTACCACCCTCTTTCGGCTCGTCTTTGCTCTCTTTGTTGTTGCCCTGCGTTGCGAGGTGTCGCTAACCATATTCGTGATAGCATCGCTATAAGCGTCTGCCGTCTTTTGATGAGTGGCGAGCGTCTGCTCGTGTGTGCCGCCCATAATCTTGTTTTTCGCCTCCGCTATCTCGTTGGTGCGTTTCAATTTCTTGTCAAGCAATTTCAAATACGCTTGGTTGTCGCTCCGTTTCGTGGGGTCTTGATAGATTTCGCTATCATAGAATGCATTTGAGGCTGCCCTCGCGTTGTTGAGTGCAGCCTGCTGCTTGTCGTTGGCTTTCTTACTTCCGATGGCTGATGCTGCTGCACCTGCTGCCGACAGTGCCAATGATACTATTGTTCCTACCATATTCCTTTACATTTTGGTGTACGCTGCAAAGAAAATGATTACTCCCCATTAAATTGGCTCACTTTTATATCATAATTGTTCGTTTTTATAAAAAAAACGTCTATTTTAGAAAAGCCAACTTTTGTTGGCGTGAGTTAATAAAACAAAAAAAGCCACAATCTCGAAAGACTGTGGCTCGTTGTGTTGGTGGCGGTTCTTACTTGCCATGCAGATAGTCAATTACTCTGCGGTTGGCTTCATCTACTCGCTCCCAATCGAAAGTGATATATACACGACCTGCAAGCGATGATGGTGCATGTCCTAATGCTCTACCTATTACACTCTCATCTATGCCAATCTTGCTTGCAAATGTTGCCCACGAGTAACGCGCCCAATAGAATGTCAACCCCTCGATGTTGGTGGCGGTTGCTATCTCTCTTAACTTTTTGCCCATATTGGTTGTTTTTAGTTCACTTTTTGTTCATGATTTGTTCATTTCACTTTAACCGCACTTTAACCGCACTATTGATTATCAACGAGTTACGAAAATCAGTTTTTTGGAAAAAAAATAAAAAAATCAGAGAGGTTTTGTTCGTAACTCTCTGATTTTCAGTGGCGCTCCATCGAGGACTTGAACCTAGGACGCCCTGATTATTGGGTCTGAAATGTGCAATAAAAGTGGTTGCATAAAAGTATCGACACGGCAAAATAGAGCAATAGTTGAAGACGCTCGGGAATCTGCAATTTGCCGTGGCACTCCGAAAAGATTGGCCAGCCATGTGTGGAGCGTTACCACACCGACCCGCAAATTTGAAAATCTGAAATTACGATGAAACACGAAAAATGCGCTGATTGTGTATATTACAACCGCAACTGGTGCGACCTGTACGACAGCGAAACATTTGCATCGCACGGTTGTGCCGACTACGAACCAGCAAAACGGCATGTAAAATGAAACTAACACGCTACAACCCGCGCACGGTGCATTTGCTGTTTGCCGATGATGATATTTGTGCCGAAAAGTTTGCCGACTACGTCGAAAGCAAAACCGAACACGGCATCACAGCCATCGAGATACGGCACAACCGTGAAACGCGCCAAAATACAATCATTTTCCGCTGCACCTACCAACAACAGGCCGCACTGGAAAATCTGCTGTCGCTAATGTGTACGCTGGGCGTTGTTGGTGGCGAAAACGAAACAATTTAATACGAAAAATATGCTGAATCTATTTTTACTCTATCTTGTAGGTGTGGCGTTTATGCTGCTGACACTTTCGCTCTACCTGTTTGCGCGTGGAACGATACGCCTGTCCGATCTGCTAACTGCATGCGGTTTCACTCTACTGTCGTGGCTGGGACTACTCATTATGCTGGTGGGCGTGTGTATCTTAAAAATTTCAGACCACTGGCACAACCCTGTAATTTGGGAAAGTAAAACAAAAAATTAACCATAAATCAAAAACAAAATGGCAGTAACAAAATCATTTCGTCCGACCGATGCCGACGCTGCACTCTATGCGCAACTGTTCGACGACCAGAACATGACCACATCGGAGCAATTTCACGCCATGGTGGCAGCCGTGGCAGCGCAACGCGACGGCGCAAAAAACGAGGCCGTGAATGCTGAAAACGCGGAGCGTTTACAACGCGCCGAAGCGGTTGTAAACAACATCGCAGCGATGTATGAAACAACGCCCGATGAACTAGAAAAAACTTGCGAAGCGTACAAACAGCAGTTTTTCCAAAAAGCCGCCGAAGCGGATCGTTTCGGTGTTGAAAACAGCACTTTGAAACAGCGTTTACAAGATGCCGAAATGCGTCTACAAGAGTGTAAACAGGAAGCCGAAACGCGTCTACAAGAAAACGAAACGCGTTTACAAGAGCGTTTACAAAATGTAATCACCATTGATCTACAACCGTTTACGCGTAAACTAATGGATCTCACAGTGGCGCGGCTCTCGGAACGCTACAAACGCGAGGTTACACCCGAGCAAATTTTGGTTGATATGTTTTTGCGCTACACTGTTTCGCAAAACACAGAATGGTTTTATCCGTTCGTAATCAAAGATCGCGAAATTGTAGACGCTGCACGCGAAATGAACCCGCAAATTAACTCGATCCGACAGATCGAAAAAATGCTGACAAAATGAAGCAGCCTGAATTATCGTTTGCCGACAAAATGAAACTGTCGGCCGTGAAACCTTTTGTGCCAATGGTGCGACCAGCGGCGCAAAAGTTTTTCAACGAACTACTAACAGAAGCGCGCCAGCAATTACACACCGACGGCAGCGAAACCGAAGCAGCCATCGTATGTTTTACCACAGCCGACGGCACTGTGCTGTTTCTAACGGCTGCACTTGATGCTGAAAATAAAATTGTGCGTATTATCAGCCGCCGAACACTCGACGAACTGGTTTCATCACTCACCAATTTAATCTGAAAAAATTATGCTCGAAGACCTGACAGGCTCGCCCATCGGCGGCGCACCTACCCCCGAACCAAATTTCGACAGCGGCGAAAATGGCGGCGGTTATCATTTTTTCACTGGTGCAATTGACGATTTCCAACAGGAATTTTCTGCACCAAAACAAAACATGAACATCGACGAAGAACCCGACACCGATCCCGAACCACCGCAACCAACCACCGAAGAACGCCGCGAACTTGGCGATCGCGCTCAACGAACCGCACAATTTATTACAAGCGTGGGCGATACGCTGCTGGCAAATGGTTTGGCGTGGCTCGACAAAAGCGGCGATCCCGAACCACACCGACGCGCCGATGATCCGCTCATGGCCGACCTCGAAAATGCCATATCGTACTACTGCGAACGCGTGGGCGGCGAGATACCGCCATCGGTTATGATCATTATCTGTGTTATGATGCTCTATGGTGTACAAGTACCACAAGCACTGCACGACAGGCACGAACGCGAGAAACAGGAACAACTAGAAAAAGCAAACGAAAATGCAAGAATTGGAAACGACACAACAGGCGACGAATGAACGCGTGGGCAAAACGGTTGTTATCGTGGGGCGCAACGGAACAGGTAAAACTACCATGTTGCGCCAAATACTCGAAAACAGCAACCAGCGCGCACTCATCATCACGCCCGACGATGTAGAGTGGGACGACTGCCCCGAAACGCAGCTCGAAACGCGCACCGATTATGTGTTCGACGGCATCGCACGCCACATTTTCGATCCGCACCGCACACTCGATGCGATCCGCCTGTTTCGCAAAGGTATTATTGTGTTCGACGATTGCCGATCGTACCTGACCGATGCAACCGATGATCGCATGCGCGAGTTGTTTATTCGTAAACGCCAGCGCGAACTGGACATTTTTGCCGTGGCTCATGGTTTCACACAAGTACCACCAGTGTTTTTTACCTTTGCCGACGAGTATTTTGTTTTCGATACGCTCGATAATGTTTCGCGCCGCAAAAACTGCATCACCGACGATGCTGTTTTTCAGCGGATCGTGCAAGCACAAAGCGAACTAAAAAAAGAGTTCCCGACAAACCGACACGCCTACCGTCGCATCACGGTATAAAATTATTTTTGTTATTGTGTAACCTGCAAACACACCACTATATGAACTACATTCAACTTATTCGTAATTTCTGGACTTCCAACGAACTAAATTCGTTCCGAACATCGGAGATAGCACTTTTCTTCTACCTAGCGGAGATAAACAATCGCCTATCGTGGAGTGAATCGTTCAAGCGAAACAACCAAAGAGTTATGTTTGATTTGAGTATATCGTTCAACACACTTAAAGACGCCCGCAACCGACTGAAACAGGCTGGCCTGATCGATTTTCAAACACAAAATGGATCGCCAAATGTAATCTACAAGATTCTGACCTTATCAAATTTTGATGAGGTTACTAACGAGGTTACTAACGAGGTTTCTACGAGGTTACTGTCGAGGTCGCTGACGAGTAAAAATAAACAAGAAACAAAACAAAACAAAAACAGCAGTAGTAGTAATAATATAAATACTACACAAAGCACAACGGCGGCGGCTGCTTTTGATTTTGAAATTGAAAAAATTTTTTCTTTTTGGAACGACAACTGTAAGAACCTGCCGCCTGTTTTGCAGCGAACCGAGGCGCGCGCGGCCGCCGTCCGTGATGCGTTACAGCGTTACACGGCCGACGAAATTTGTGCCTGTCTGCTGGCGGCCAGCCAGTCGCCAACGCTCAATGGCACACGCAACCAGCGGCCGATCAAAATTGACTGGTGTCTGGCTCACATCGATTCGCTCCGCGAAGATGTTGCAACGGCTGCACCCGACAAAACGGCGGCTGTGAAATTATACACAGGCGGACAGGTTTATCAACTTACAGGTTGTTTCCCATCGCCTGACTATTGCGCCGTGCAAACGCCCGATGGCGAAATGTATGCGCTGCTTTCCGATGCCGAAGCCGCCAATCTTACAATTTTGCGCCGTTACGACCAAAACTAACTAACTGAAAATCAATAACAAATTAAATGCACCTTTTGCGATGAACGACACATCTACCAACTACAAGGCAATGTATAAAAACGAACTGGCGGCTGCCGCTGGCGTATCGATGGCAACTTTCCGCCGCTGGCTGCGCACCGACCGCGAACAACTGGCCTCGCTCGGCTGCGATCTGAATGCGCAACTACTCAACCCCGCTGCTGTACGTTACCTGTGCTGCAAATATGTGATTACACTATGATTTTTTTCGATTTGCACGCAATTTGTATTGATTTTGAATAGTTAAACAAAAATTTTTTGTATATTTGCAGCGTAAAATTTTGGAGGAAAAATTATGGCACGACCAATTAAAGAAACACCGATTTTGAGCGGTAAAGATGCGGAACGCTTCGTTTGGAATATGTATCATGTGGAGCGATTTCCTGATTCGTTTCGTCAAGAAATGGAACGCGTTTATCAGAAATATAAGAAAATGGCAAACTTTGATCTATGATTGAAATTTTGCAACAAGAAACAGTAATTAAACCGTTTAATATGATTTGTTGAAAATTTCAGAATAAACTTTTTGTGGAAAACTACCAATAACTACTAATGCCGCTCAATAACTACCAATAACTATCAATAACTACCAAAGACGCTCATCGCACTTTGGCGATGTTGTAATTTTGCACCGTGTTCTTAAAAAGAACGCGGTTTTTTATTATGGCAACAAAGAGAAAAGGAAAAAAACTTACAGCAAAGGAGATGAAGCGCATCGTTGCGATCGCTCGTACAGAGCGCGCCCGCAGCGGTATTAAAAGCGTGGAAAAAGTTACGCACTACAATATGAAATGGCACGATGCAATAAAAAGCGCAGCCAAAAAAGTACTTGCAGAGCGTAATGTCCGCCAAACGCGTATGCGCTTCCCGAAATGGTAATATAGACTTTTTTTATTTTTTAGTTAATAAACTGTGAGTGCTGATCCCTAAGTCCTTAGTAGGAGATTATATGATGAAATGAGGAACAGGAATGACCTAATGTTCATCTATCTTGTGAGTTAATGAATAATCTACGCGAACGGTGAGCGACAGGTGAAAGTGTGGACACCCTGACGCGGGCAACGGACGGTGCATGTGGCACCGACCGACCCGTGTAGGCAGGGAAATTTTGACAAAAAAATCATCTAACAATAAAAACAAAAATGACAATGTTCAACAAAACATCAACCGTATGCATAATGCTGGCTGTGGCAATTGTGCTGATTTGCTATTTTGGCGTAAAAGCAAGCAAAAAAGAGCAAACTAACGAAACAGCAGAGAGTGAAAAAGAAAGTGCAGACGCAAGCGCAAAAAAAAATTAAACAAACGCTTTGTGGCTCGTAAAATTAAAAAAGTAAAACAACAAGAAAATGAAAATTAACAAAAACACATTGAGCGATCGTTTCACTGGTAGTGAAGCAGTTTCGCTGAAAAAGAGATTGCGCGTAAACCGTGCAAATGGCCAAAATGTTGGCGTGGCCGACCTGATCGACGAATCGAACATGGGCGAACCTGTTCAGATCCAATTGGAGAACAAAGATACCGCATCGCACACGGTAGCAATTTTTGCTGGATCGCTTGCAAGCGTTGAAGATATTGCAACTGTTGCTGGCGAAAATGTAGATGCTATTGTTGCACACGGCGATTTTCTGAAAAACGGCGAAACCGTGCTGGTTACTGCCGACTGTCCAAAATTGGCATATATTCAGGATCATTTCAAACGCAACCCAACCCGCGTTGATGCTTTGCAACTTGGTACTGATAACGCATCGCAATTTTCGCAGAAAATCAAAGTGGCTCGTTTTAGTCCAATCAAAGGTAATGGATACGAAGAGATTTCGCCCCGCGTATATTTGACGCAAGGCCAACTCGATCGCACCATGGTTGAGATTAAAGATAAAGCGTTCATTTTGGACGACAAACACCTGTTTATCGTTACTCTGTCGGCTGGTCGTCGTCTTGATGTTACGCTGATGCTCGGCTCGTCTATCGATGCTGGCGAGGCACTGAAAAATGTTTGCTCGGCCGTTCTCGGAGAGTAATTACAGGAGAAAAAAAGTATGGCACAGAATTACAACATAGAACAAGTACGCAGCGCAATAATTTTTGCGCTGCATACAGTGCCGTCTGATTCTCTCGAAGCACTATTTGCAAAATTTGGTTACACGGCCGACGAAATTAGCGTTGATGTTGCAATTGCTGCATGGAAACGCTATGGCAACGAATTTATGATACCTTTCGCCGAACTGGCACAGGGCGTTTTGAACGATCCCGAACAGATGGCTGAAATAGAACGGCATTATAAATCAATTGCACGCGCCAATGGCACAAGCGAAGAAAAAACATCGTCTGAAAAGTGGGAAGATGCAAAAAAATACATTTCTGATATTTTTGGACTCGCGGCCGAAGGTTATGTAACTTATAAAAAAGCAAAGGACGCTGGCGAAGAAACCGAAGAAACCGAAGCGGCTGAAACAGACACCGAAGAGCAAACCGAAAGCAAAACGCCATGGTTGGCAATAGGTGTGGGCGCAGCAGTTTTGATTTTGATCGTAGTGCTTATAGTTGTGATTGCACGGAAAAAATAAATTGTTTTTCATAGTGATTAGATTTTAAGGTTAATAAGATGCTCGCGCGCTGAAAATGCGGGCGGGCATCTTTCGATAAAAAACGAGATGAAAATAGTCTATACAAACAACGACGATATAATGGTGCAGGGAACGCCAGCAGCGGTTTCGTCCGATGGCACGCTCTACATCAATGTGGATCTGTTCGATACACTGACACCTTTCCAACAGGAGTTTGTAAAATGGCACGAAGTGGGTCATTTTCGCTTGCAAACACACGATGAGATTCAGGCTGATAAATACGCGTTCGATCATATGGCAGGAAAGTATCATCAAAGCCTCAAAAAAATGATTGGCACACTCGAAACAGTACTCGATCCCGAAGAAGATCCGAATGTGCAGGAGCGTATGGAAGCACTGTATAAACTTTGCTTGCAGTACGATGCCAGTCTTGGTAACAAAGCGGCGGCAAAGGAACTGCAAAAATTTAGTGGAATAACAGCGCAGCGCGTCGTTTGGCGTAGCGATGGCAAGAACTCGAACGCAGTTTCGGCTACAACCGCAACCGCCGATGGTATGAACGACTTGGTGCAAAATATAGCAGCGATGCTCGTCGCTACCAAAAATGCAGACAGCGAAGCAAGTACAAACGACAAAACACTGACTTTCCTAATGATTGGATTCTTGATGGTATTTTTACTAAAAGACTAAAATTTACGATAATGGAAGAGAGTAGCAGCGGCGGAAGCGGTATGGCATATGCAACCTTATGGCAGGAAGCGACCCGCGCAGTGGGATATATAGTAACAGGTGTTACCGATGTTTTTGGCAACCGCGATGCGGCATGGGTTAATGGCAAACAGGTTGACGAATCGGGACGATATGCTAACAACAAATTATTGTTAGACTCGACAAGTGGTAGCGGCAGCACAATAAAAATTGTTGTGTTGTTGGCTGGTGTGGCACTGGTGGTTTGGCTCATTGTAAAAAACAAAAAGTAAAAAGCGATGGCAAGTTACATAAAACTGAAATTAGACGATAGTCTGACAGGTGGCGAGCCAAAAGGAACGAGCAGCAAAAAATGGATCATTTTCCTGCTGGCGGCCGCTGGTGTGGTTTATTACCTATATAAAAAAGGACAAGAATCATCAACAAAAAAATAAAACCCTGAAACAATGACAGAAGAAGAAGCAAAACAGCACCGCGAAGATCGCGCACAAGAAACGGCAACTGATGAAGAAGCAAAATATATCTCATCGCCGAAGAAAAATTATAAATGGTGGATTGCGGCTGTAACAGTAGCAATTATTGCTGTGGCTGCATGGTATTTTTACAAACACTAAAAAATTAAGACAATGGCAGAAACATCAAAAGAAAAAGAGGTCGCAACCAGTGGCGAAGACGAAAGCGCAAAAGTTGTTAGTTCGGTGTATAATGGCAAATCGGTAGATTTACGCTATATCAACATCGATGCAAAAGCGGGCGATCCCAGCACTTTTTGGGTGAGTAAAACTGGACATTACTATCGTACCTACAAAGAGGCCAAAGAAGATAATACAAAAAACGCTGTCAACCCAACAGATTATGTTGCAACAAAATCGTTTTGGGCGCGCCACAAAAAAACCTTATTGGTGTGCGCATTGATTTTGGCAGCGGGTTTGGGTGTGGTTTATCTTTTTGATAAACGCAGATTAGTTTTAGACAATAAACCGTGGTAAAAATGGAAAACGAAAATTATTCATTCGAGGATTTTCTCGATACATTAAAATCGGAATTTACCGCCTATTCGGGTAGCGAAACCGAAACAGGCGAAACATATTCGCAGGATTTTTTCGACAAGTTTCTGAAAAAACTTGCTGGATCAGATTCTGATTCTGAAACAGAAAGCAGCGCGAGCGGTGCGGATCAGCAGACGACAGGCATTCGTGATTTATACATCACGCCGCAAACCGATCCAGTAATTTGCAGTGTATTTGGTTACAATGTTACAAAGTCGGAGATGTTAATCCTAAATACCGTGCTAAATGTTGCAATGTTTGCAATTGCAGCGGTTACATTCGTAAAAATTCGGAGGGCATAATATGAACAAAACTACTGCAATAGTAATTTTGGCATGTGTTGTTATTGTATGCTTGTGCGTGGGTGTACTCGTTTACAAGTGGCTCGATGGTAACGAAAATTTTCTATCGAACCTGAACTGGTACGAATATAGTACAAAGCAGAGTAACGGCCTAAAAGACGGTGTGAAACTTGAAAACACGGAAGTATGATCACCCCCGCGTATGTAGTAACCACATCGCTAAACCGAAGCAAATTTTACAACCATGTTGCGGTTTGGTGCGATGGCCGTTTTTATCACATGAATGAAAGCGGCGTGCATTGCGATACATACGACGATTTTATGGCTGGCCGTGAGTTGCTCTATACAACCGCAGCGACGCAAACGCCCGACGAGATTCGGGAGTACTACTTAAACAATAAAAACCGCAAACATAATCTGATAATTTTCAACTGTGAACACTTTGCTAACGGAGCAGCGTTTGGTGTTGAAAAATCGCCTACTTTGATAGGTTACATTCTGATGACGGTTTGCGTGTTGATTTTGATCGTAACACTTATTTTGACGAAATGAACACAATAGAAAACAACTTGTGGAGCGAAAGCATTAAACAAGCCGATCTGGTAATTGAGCGCGGCGACGATACATTTGTCTGTTACAGACAGGCCGAAGCCGACGATGGCAGCGCGCCAGCAGAACAGCAGAAAATTTGGAAAATTGTACTGTTTCGCATCGTTACCAGTGCCAGTGATAAGCGCACACAGGTAATGTATCCGAACGGACGCAAAAGTTACGAATTTGCACCAGCCGAAATTGATGGGTACACATTCAAGTATGGAATCTAAAACAGAAAATTATGGACACAAACAAGATTATAAAATACAGCGTGGGCGCACTGGTGGTGGTTGTGGTTGTTGCAATCATTGTAGCAGTGGTTGCTAAAATTAAAACAGCACTTACAAACGCAGTGCAAAACGCTAAACTAACGGCCGATGCCAACGCGGAGATCGACACGGCAAAACGCACACTCACTGATGCACAGGTAAATACTGTTGTGTCGAAATTGAAAACGGCGTTTTACAGTGGTGTGTTTGGCTGGGCAGAAGATGAAGATGCAATTTATGCAGCGTTCGAGCAGGTCGGAAGCCGCAGCGACCTATTGACTGTTGAAAAAGAATTTGGTGTGTATAACGAAAAAACGCTGGCCGAACACATTACAAGTTTACTCTCGCAGAGCGAAATAGATCACATCAACCAAATTTTGGCAGCAAAACAAATTGATTACAAGTATTAAACAGAAAGCAATATGAAAGCAAAAACAATGATCATTACCGCATCGGCAGTTGTTGCCGCTGGTGTAACCGTTTATTTTCTCTATCGTCGTGGCAAAAAAGCCGATGAAACAGCCGCCGAAGCCGCAAGCAGCGACAAAGCAGCCGACGAAACCACCTGTTCGTTTCCGTTGAAAAACGGCATGCAGGGTGCAGAAATAAAACAGTTACAAAAAGCGTTGAATGTATTTTTGGCTGATGCCGCCGAATGTGGCGACGAACTACCTACCTACAACAAAAAATCGATCAAAGCGTTGCAGGAAGATGGGATCTGGGGTAACCGTACCGAAGCCGCAGTAAAATGGCATTTTGACAAAAACAGCGTAACCAAATCTGATTACGATGCGCTGTTGGAGGCGGTTGCATAAAATGCCCACCTTACAGCAGAAAATAGCAAGTAAATCTTACAAAAAATAAACTATGCCTGTAAAATTTGATAAAATAACTGGACGCTTGCACGAGAAAGACGAGCATAAATGCGTCATGGAAGTGTCATGCGCTGTGCCGCAAATTACACTCGAAATGCAGTTGCGCAAAACGACCGAGGTGGCAATTGCTAACCGCACCGATTCAGATGGCACATCGTTAGGTACAAGAATACAGAAAACGCCAGCCCGCGGCAACTACGATGTAAAACGCAAAGCGAAGGGAGAGTGGGTTATTTATGTGCGCTACTTTGGCGATGTATCGACGCTGACAAATCCCCATATTGGCATACTGCATAAATCGCGCCTGTACAAATGCACGCAAGCAGCAAACCCAAATTATGGCGTCGATGGTAACCCCGATTCTGACATCGAGGTGTTTGTAACCAAAACACAAACGCAGGGTATGTGGCTGATGCACGACGAAAAAAGCAACCCACGACTGATTGATCTACCAGTCAACGAGGGCGAATGGACGCCAATAATGCAGGTAGACCAGTTTGTGGAACTTTTTATGCAAGACGAAAAATTCAAAGCACAAAAAACAAAAATAGGTGATCGTACTAAATGGTCGCAAATACACGAATATGCTTCATATGAATTTACAAAAAGTGTAAATTATAGCAACGATGCATATCTTAAATCCCTTACTCGCGCACTCTATATGCGGGCGGGACTCACAGTGGTGCAGGAACGGCAGTTTATCGATCCTGTAACCGAGCGTTTGCGCATGGCATACACCTATTCGCAGCCGCTTTATTTCACTTTGCGCTATGCGCCAAAAGGTGAGTGTTCAATGCATTTATTGATATAAACTTTTAGGGCGGTGATGGGCGGGCTCGCCCCGCTGCTGGTGCTTACTTTATAAGCTAGGCAAGAGTTGATTTTGCGCTGGTCGAATTAGTGAGCAAGTATATTTCTATCGAAATTGGAACAGGAATTTGCCGCCCTTTTTTTTTGAAAATAAAAAACACAACATATAATCGTCCGTTTGGGTGCGCTACTGGCGTGCCAAACGGACGATAAACCCAACCAACCAAAATGACGATCCCAACAGGAACGACAAAGGAAGATATTAAGGCGAGGGAAAGGATTATCGCTCAATTTTATCAAAAATGGAAAACTCAAAATCCTTCTTTGAAGCGATACAATTTGAGTTTGAAGGATTATGTAAATATCCGAAATGTATCAATTCTTGAAACCAGCGAAAAAGCCGCTCGTTCTTACTTGTCTACATTGGCAGTGTTACAGTTAGACTCTGTATTGACAAATGCTGTAAAATTAAAAACAGTTGCAGCCAAACAGGGTACGAAAAATCAAAAATCTTTTGAAAAAATGATTTTGATGTTTTGTAAATTGGAGGGTATTGGCATCGTGAAATTAACTGTCGGAATGCGTCGCAGCGATAAAGAAAAAATACAGTATTGTATTACAGTGATAAATGCATAAAAAAAAGCACCTTTCGGTGCTTTGCCCTGCGTTTTAATGCGCAATTACTTACTACTCATCGAGTGCCACACCGTACAGG
>CAVHRT010000032.1:0-16271 GCA_963638355.1 Flexilinea sp.
CAACCATTCTCATCACTAACAATTTTGTGAATGTGGCAATAGTGATGCTATCGGCTCTGCTGGTCGATAAATTGCTGATATTCAACGAAGTATGGATTGAGTTTTTAGTCGAGACGGTCATCATCACTTTTCTGCTTTTGCTTTTTGGTGAGATAATGCCGAAGGTCTATTCGCAGCAAGATCCTGCGAAAGTTGCTCGACGCAATGCGCGTCCGTTGGCGTTTGCCTGCAAACTGTGCAAGCCATTTGCGTGGATTTTGGTGAAATCGACAAAATCGGTGAATCGTCTTGCCCGCCCGCGCCACGACAGCCTTTCGATTGACGAAGTGAACGAGGCTATCGACCTGACTACCAGCGACAAAGGTTTGGACGAAGAGAAAGACATGCTGAAAGGCATCGCCAATTTTGGCAACACCGATGTGGCAAGTGTGATGACCACGCGCCTCGACATGCTGACGGTAAGCACCAAAATGCCATACTCCGAAGTGCTTCGCATAGTGGAAGAAAACGGCTATTCGCGCGTGCCAGTGGTGAACAATTCGCAGGACGACATTCGCGGCATTCTCTACATCAAAGACCTGCTGCCGCACCTTGGCAAAAGCGACACTTTCAAGTGGCAAACGCTGGTGCGCCCCGCCTATTTTGTGCCAGAAACTAAGAAAATCGACGATCTGCTGCGCGAATTTCAGAAAAACAAAATTCACGTGGCGATAGTAGTCGACGAATTTGGCGGCACGCTGGGCATGGTCACCATGGAAGATATTTTGGAAGAGGTAGTTGGCGACATCAGCGACGAGCACGACGACGACGAGCATCTCTACACAAAAATTGACGACCGCACCTATCTTTTCGAGGCAAAAATATCACTGAACGACTTCTTCAAAGCCACCGAAATTGACGACGAAACATTCGGTCACAATGCCGAAGAGGTCGACACTTTGGCGGGATTGTTGCTCGAGCTGAAGGGCGATTTCCCAGCAAAAGGCGAAAAAATCACTTTCGATCGTTACACCTTCGAGGTTACGGCACTTGGCAAACACCGCATTCAGCGCGTGAAACTGACCATTGCGCCCGAAGCCGAATCAGACGAAAAAGAGAAATGAAACAGCGTGGTGCGATATTGATTTTTGCAGCGTGTGTGCTGATGGCGTGCGGCAGGCGCGCGCAACCGCTCGAATATGGTTACTACCGCATCGATCTGCCCGAAGCAGCTTATCACACCTACGATGGCGGTTTGCCATATGCGTTCGAGCTTTCCGACTATGCCACGGTTACGCCCGTTGATGGCGAACCCGATTGGATGAACATAGTCTACCCCAAATGGAACGCCACGGTACATTGCAGTTACAAATCGCTGAAGAAAATAGACTTGGCAAAAGCCTGCGAAGACACCCGCACACTTGTGTACAAACACACCATTCGCGCTGATGCCATTGCCGAAGATTATTACGAAAATGCGGAGCGCAAAACCTACGGCGTGCTTTATCAGATTGAGGGCAACGCGGCCTCGTCGGCGCAGTTTTTTGTAACCGACAGCGTGCGTAATTTTGTGCGCGGTTCGCTCTATTTCAACAATCTGCCAAATGCCGACTCCATCGCGCCAGTTAATGCGTTCATTATCAACGACATACGCCATTTGATGGAAACGATTCGGTGGAAATGAAAATCAATTATCTAATTATCTAATTTCCAATTACTTAATTAGATTTTGAGCTGCAATCCGTCATATGTAAAACTCATCAACACACTTTATAAACTTTCTCACTTTACAACTTTACAAACTCAATCATGCTAATCGAAAAAGAAACTGTGGAACAGGGCGCAATTCTTGCCCTTTGGAAGATAACCGAGACGGTCGACGAGCTGCTCGATGCACTCGACCTCGACCCATTTGTAATAGCCGAAATTGCGCAATTCACCAGCGAAAAACGCAAACTTGAATACTTGGCTGTGCGTGTGATGCTGCGCGAGGTGCTCGGCGAAAAGAAAACCATAGTCTACGACCCCAACGGCAGTCCTCGCTTGCAAGATGGTTCGTACAACATAAGTATCACTCACACAGGCAGTTACGCAGCCATCACTCTGCATCCAACGCTGCGTTTGGGCATCGATATCGAACGCATTTCGGACCGCGTAGTGCGTGTACAGAGCAAATTTCTGTCGAAGCGCGAACTCGAGAGCATCGATCAACCCACGGCAAAAACGCATTTAGCACTGTTGTGGAGTGCAAAAGAGGCGCTATACAAAATTGTGCAGCAGACCGAGGTCGATTTCACGCGTCATTTCAGCGTGGCGCCATTCGTTCCGCGACTGTCGGGCAGCATGTTGGCGCACGAGACGCGCACGCCTGCCGCTGAACAGTTCGAACTGAGTTACCGCGTCTATCCCGAGTTTGTACTTGTCTGGATTGTGAAATAGTGTCGACAATTTTTTCGCAAATAACTGATGCTGTAGTGCATGGGCGCAAACTTTTTGCCCTGCTCATCGATCCTGAAAAATGCTCGTTGCAGCGTTTGCAGACGGTGGCAGAAGCCGCTGCCATTGCCCAACCTGACTTAATTTTGGTTGGTGGCAGCCAGTTGCGCCAATCCACCGAGCAAGCGATTGATGTGATAAAAACGACCTGCCAGCAGCCTGTGGTACTTTTCCCCGGAAATGTGGAGCAATTGGCGTCGAATGCCGATGCGCTGCTGTTGCTTTCGCTGCTTTCGGGGCGCAATGCCGAGTGGCTTGTGGGGCAGCAGGTGCGTGCCGCGCGCTGCATTCACAACCTGCAGATTGAGGTTTTACCAACGGGTTACATTTTGATAGATGGCGGTAAAACCACGGCCGTGCAGCGTGTGAGCCAGACGCAACCCATTGCCGCCGATGATATCGATTTGGCGGTGGATACTGCGCTTTGTGGCGAGCAAGCAGGCAAAAAACTGATCTACTTGGAGGCTGGCAGCGGTGCCGTTCGTCCCGTGGCAGCAACGACCATTTCGGCAGTAAAAAAGATGATTCCCGTCCCGCTGATTGTTGGCGGTGGCATCACTTCTGTCGAGGCTTTGCGCCAAACCTACACCGCTGGAGCCGACATGGTGGTGGTGGGCAATCACCTAGAAACGCACCTCGACGATTTAGCGGCATTTGTGCGTGTAGCGCGAGAATTTTGAAGAAAAAAATCTGAAAAAATATGGCAAAAATAGTCTGTTTTCTCTATGCTGACAATGCCGAATCGGTGGCAATGTCGGTGGTCGAAATTCGCCAATCGCCGCTGGTGGAGCGCATTGTGTTGCTCTCGCCAAATGGCGTAACTCACCCCGATTGCGAAACGCTCGCCATCTCTGGTTTGGGCGACAGTCGCACCATTCAAACGATTGCCGAGCATTCGGAAGAATCTGATTTTGTGCTACTTTACACCAAAAATACGCCGCTAAAACTCGGTCAGCGCGCCATAGAGCGACTCTGCGCCGTGGCTTGCGACACCAACGCCGCACTGCTCTATTCCGACCGCTACGAAATGCGCAATGGCGAGCGCCTGCAGCACCCTTGCATCGATTATCAGCGGGGCAGCGTGCGCGACGATTTCGATTTTGGCTCGCTCATGCTTTTCGATTCTGAAAAATTGCGAGAAGGTGCCGATCAAAGCCAAGATTCTGACTATCGTTTTGCAGCACTTTACGATTTACGGTTGCGCTTGAGCGAAGATTCTGAGCTGAAAATTGTGCATCTGCCCGAATATCTCTACACCGAGGTGGAACTCGATTTGCGCCAGAGCGGTCAGCGTCAGTTCGACTATGTAGACCCGCGCAATGCCGATGTTCAGCGCGAGATGGAGCAGGCGTTTACCGCTTATCTTGGGCGAATTGGCGCGCTCATCAATCCTGAAAAAGATTACAAAAAAATTGATGTGTCGGAAGGTCATTTTGCAGTGGAGGCGACGGTGGTCATTCCAGTGCGCAATCGTGCGCGCACCATTGGCGATGCCATTCATTCCGCGCTCAATCAAGTAGCTAATTTTCAGTTCAATATCATCGTAGTCGACAACCATTCAACCGATGGCACCACCGAAATTATCGACCAGATTGCTGCCAACGACGAGCGCGTGATTCATATCGTTCCCGAGCGCACCGATCTTGGCATTGGCGGCTGCTGGAACGAGGCCATTTACAGCGAAAAATGCGGTCGTTTTGCCGTGCAACTCGATAGCGACGATGTCTATAGTTCGCCTGCCACACTCAGCGCCATTGTCGAGAAATTTTATCAAGAACAGTGCGCTATGGTAATCGGCGCGTACACCATGACCGACGGTGCGCTCAACACCATCGCGCCAGGACTGATTTCGCACTGCGAATGGACTGCCAACAATGGCTGCAACAACGCCCTTCGCATCAACGGATTGGGTGCGCCACGAGCCTTCTACACGCCACTTTTGCGCCAATTTGGATTCCCGAATACGAGTTATGGCGAGGACTACGCAATGGGATTGCGTACTTCGCGCGAATACAAAATTGGGCGCATTTTCACCTCGCTCTATCTTTGTCGCCGTTGGGAAGGCAATTCCGACGCTAATCTATCAATAGAAAAGGTGAACGCCAACAATTTTTACAAAGATAAGCTCCGCACCATCGAAATTGAGGCGCGAAAGAAACGAAATTCCTAAATTTGAAACTTGAAATCAAAATTTAATCTGTGAATCAGCAAGATATAGAACAACTTTTCGAGCGTCAGATGCGCGATTGGCCGCTGGCTGCCAAGAATTTCGACGACTTGAAACGGGTGCAGGTGCGTTCGTTCCAGTTCGATGGATTTGCGGTGCGGGTGCAGTTTAATGCGGCGCGTGCCGTCTCGTCGTGCGCCAAGACCGATGCCGCCAGCATTGCAGCGCGTCCGTGCTTTCTGTGTGCGCAAAATCGTCCAGCCGAGCAGGCTGCCATCGATTGTGGCGATTGGCAAGTGTTGGTGAATCCGTTCCCGATTTTTCCGAAGCATTTCACCATAGTTCACAAGCAGCATCAGCCGCAAGATTTTGCGCAGTATATTGCTGATTTTCTGCAGTTTACACACGACCTACCCGATTTTGTGGTTTTCTACAACGGTCCACGCTGTGGCGCTTCGGCTCCCGATCATCTGCATTTTCAGGCGGGCAATCGCGATTTTTTGCCGCTCGTTGGCGACTATTTTAAGTTGAAATCGGAGCGTGCGCGGCAAGTTGACAGGGTTGGTTCGGCCAACGTTTTTGCGCTCGATGGCTATTTGCGCACCGTTTTTTGCATCGAAGGCAAGCGCGCCGATGCCGTGCAGGTGGCGTTTTTGAATCTTTACAACAACCTGATAGAAGAGCCTTTGGTGGAGCCGATGATGAACATTGTGGGCTGTTTCGAGAACGATACTTTTTATCTTTTTGTGATGCCGCGCAAGGCTTTTCGTCCGTGGCAATACTCCGCGGAAGACCCTGAACGTCAGCTACTTATCAGTCCTGCGGCAGTCGAGATGGCGGGCGTTTTTGTTACGCCTGTGTTGGAGCATTTTCAGCGCATCACGGCCGACGATGTGGTCGATATTTTTGCGCAAATCTCGAAAGGTTAAAGGTGATAGTTGAGAGGTTAGAGTTGAGAGGTTAGAGGAAGTGAGGAGTGAGGAGTGATTTCAATTAAGAATTTTGAATTAAGAATTAAGATTTTTACACTAATCATCTTGCAACTTGCTACTAATCTGAAATTTGAATTTTTGCGATAAGCGAGAGCAAAATCAAACTTGTTTGTTTTGCCGAGCGAAGCAAAAATCTGAAATTTGAAATCCATTATGGGAATCGTTCAGCGAAAAAAGAAATTTGGCGAATCGGCGGCGGCGCAGAAGATGTTTGTGCCGTCGGCAGATGATTTTATGCCGCAGAATGTTGCGAATTTTCCTGAAATGGAGCAGTTTCCGCCGCAACGGGAGCGCACTATTTCGGTCGGCATTTTGTCGGCTCGCGAGGTGCGTTTTGGATTCGATTCCGATTTTCGTTGCGTGGCTACGGGGCAGATTTTTGGTGCTGGAAATCACACCGCTACCTGCGTCGATGGTAAGATTCTATTCGATGGCGCAGAGGTGCAATCGCTTCAGTTTGAGCCAGTTGCGGAACAAAAAGCCGATTGTTTCGAGGGCAATTTTTGCCTTTTCGATGTGGTGATTGGCATCGGTTTTCATTGGGAACGACGCGAAAATCAGTTTTTCAAAGGCGCGTTGAAATTTCTTGTCGATGGCGATAAGTTGGTGGCTATCAACGTGTTGCGCGTCGAGGATTATCTTTATAGCGTCATCTCGTCGGAGATGAGCGCCACCTCGTCGCTCGAACTACTAAAGGCGCACGCGGTGATTTCGCGCAGCTGGCTTCTCAAGCCCATTCTCGACCCCGAGCCGAGTGTTCCATCGCCTGCCGTCGAGCCAGAAAGCGACGTGCAGATTCGTTGGTACGAACGCGATGCGCATGCCTTGTTCGATGTCTGTGCCGATGACCATTGTCAGCGCTATCAGGGCGTTGGGCGCGTGCAGACGCCGCTCGTGAAACAGGCTGTCGATGCTACGCGTGGCGAGGTTTTGACAAGCGACGGTCACATTTGTGATGCGCGATTTTCGAAATCATGCGGTGGCATTTCGGAGCGTTTCGAATGCTGCTGGGCCAATGTGCCGCACGCCTATCTGCAACCCGTGCGCGACGCTGCCGAGAGCGAAATTCCCGATTTAACCATCGAAGAAAATGCCGAACGCTGGATTCGTACTGCGCCGACGGCCTATTGCAACACAAAAAATCTGCACATTTTGCGGCAGGTTCTGAACAATTACGACCAAGAGACGACCGATTTTTATCGCTGGACGGTGGATTACACCGCTACACAACTGTCTGATTTGGTGCATCGCAAGTCGGGTATCGATTTTGGCGAAATCACAGCACTCGAACCCGTTGAACGCGGAGCTTCGGGGCGTTTGCAGCGACTGCGGATAGTCGGCACCAAGCGCACGGTGGTGGTTGGCAAAGAGTTGGAAATTCGGCGTTGGCTGTCGGAATCGCACCTCTACAGTTCGGCGTTTGTGGTCGATCGCACGGCCGAGGGTTTTCGTCTTACGGGCGCAGGTTGGGGGCATGGCGTTGGTTTGTGCCAGATTGGTGCTGCCGTGATGGGTGCACAGGGCTTCAAATACGACGAGATTTTGAAACATTACTTCGTAAAATCGGAACTTAAAAAACTTTGGTGATGGAATTTTGGTTGATTTTGGCGGCTGCATTAGCGCCCGTGTTGGTGCTTTTCATCTACATTTGCCGATGCGACAGATCGCAGCCCGAACCTATACTTTGGTTGCTGAAAGGCTTTCTGTTCGGCATCCTTTCGACGGTGCTCTCGCTCTGTTTTTCACAGCCTGCCGAAGCGCTAGGATTTTTCACATCAGAACCAACTGTGCCGATTGAGAGCATTAAAATGGCGTTTTTTGGTGCGGCGGTGCCAGAAGAGACCGCCAAGCTCATCATGCTGTGGCTACTTTTGCGGCGCAATCCCTATTTCGACGAGCGAATTGACGGCATTGTGTACGCCGCCACCATCGGTTTGGGCTTTGCTGCGGCCGAAAATGTGCTTTATCTCTTCAGCAACTCCGCATCGTGGGTTGCGGTGGGCATTTCGCGCGCCATTTTTGCAGTGCCGGGACATTTCTTCTTTGCCGTAGCCATGGGCTATTTCTACTCGCTGGCCTATTTTGGCAAAGCATCGGCGTTCACAAAATTCTGCGTTTGGTTTGTGCCAGTTTTGCTACACGGCACCTACGACGCCATTCTGATGGTGAGCGAGACTTCGCCACAAATTCAAGGTTTGCTGGTGCTTGTGTTCATCGTTTTTTGCCATCGCTTGCGCAAAAGAGCCTCGAAACGCATCGATGCGCACATCAAAGCCGATGCAGAGTCGGCCGACCGCTACTGGAATCTGTTCAACAATCGATATAAATGAAAAATCTGAAAGAAGGGAAAAATATCTCGCCTTGGATTTGGGTGCCGACGCTCTATTTTGCCGAAGGCGTACCGTATTTCATCGTCAACAATGTGTCGGTGATGATGCTCACGCGCATGGGAGTGCCAAATGGGCAGATGTCGTTCTACACTTCTCTGCTCTATCTGCCGTGGCTCATCAAGCCGTTTTGGTGTCCGTTTGTCGACATCATCAAGACCAAACGCTGGTGGATTTTGGCTATGCAGATGCTCATCACTGCGGCATTTGTGGGGCTCACTCTCGCTATTCCGCACCCTGCCGACCAAGTTATTGCAGCACACGAAACGCCCATTTCGCTTTTCGTCGTCATTCTGCTCATCTTTTGGATAACGGCTTTTGCCAGCGCCACGCACGACATTGCCGCCGATGGATTCTACATGTTGGCACTTTCGCCCGGCGATCAGTCGCTGTTTGTGGGCATTCGCAGCACTTTCTATCGCATTTCATCGCTGTTTGGGCAGGGCGTGCTGATTGCCATTGCGGGCTTGCTCGAAACGCACACCAACAACATTCCTTTTGCATGGCAAATGACGCTGCTCATCACATCGGTTTTGTTTGGTTTGATAACCATTTGGCACCTATTTTTTGTGCCGAAGCCTGCCAACGATCACCCGCATATTGAAGGCACTTCAGCCAATCGCGCCAGCGAAATTTTGCGCGAATTTGGGCGCACTTTTACCACCTATTTCCGCAAACCCGGCGTGGTGTTGGCCATCATTTTTATGCTGGTTTATCGCTTGCCAGAAGCATTTTTGCTAAAAATGATAAATCCGTTTTTGGTCGCGCCTGTGACTGACGGCGGACTTGCACTCAGCACCGAAACTGTAGGCATTGCCTATGGCACTATCGGAATAATCATGCTCACAGTGGGCGGCATTTTAGGTGGCATTTTTGCCTCGCGCGTCGGTTTGAAAAAATCGATGTGGCTCATGGCGGCGTGCATGACTCTGCCCTGCTTCAGTTTTGTCTACCTAAGCATGTGCCAACCGTCGAACATTGTGCTTATTTCGTTGGCAATAGCCGTGGAGCAGTTTGGCTACGGATTTGGATTCACAGCCTACACGCTCTACATGATGTATTTTTCGGAAGGCGAATTCAAGACTGCGCACTATGCCATCTGCACCGCTTTTATGGCGGCCAGCATGATGTTGCCAGGACTTGTGGCGGGCTATTTGCAGGAACAGCTCGGCTATGCCAATTTCTTCTGGATGGTGATAGCCTGCTGCACTGCTACGGTGGTCGTTACTTACCTCGTTCTTCGCCGCATCGATCCGGAGTTTGGGAAGAAATCATCAAATCATTGATGAATTTCTGCTAGCAACTCTTTTGCGGTTTTTCTGAAAATTGGGTGTCGCCAATTGGGTAGAATTTCGGCGAGAGGCTGCAGCACAAATGGTCGCAGGTGCATGAGTGGGTGAGGCAGCGTGAGATCGGGGCTTTGCAGCGTTTGTCCATCGCAGTCTATCAGGTCGATGTCGATGATGCGATCGTGATATTGCCCAGCGTGCGATTTTTCGGTGCGCCCCATCAGCCGCTCGATGGTTTGCGTCTCGGCAAGCAAGGCTTGTGGCGTGAGATCGGTTTCGATTATCAGCACACTATTTGCGAAAGCGTTTTCGCTGCGGAATCCCCATGGTTCAGATTTGTAGACGGCACTACACACCACAAGCGTGCCAACGCGTTCGGTAAGCAGTTGCGTGGCACGGCTTAAGTTTTCGGCTCGATTACCAAGATTAGAGCCAAGTGACAGAATGGCTTGCATTAGCCGATGAGCGCGGCGTAGCCTTTGGCGTCGAGCAGATTGGCGAGTTCGTCGGGGTTCGAGATGGCGACTTTCACCATCCAGCCTTCGCCGTAAGGATCGGAGTTGACCAACTCGGGCTGCGACTCGAGTGCGGAATTCACCTCCAAAACCTCGCCCGAAGCGGGCATGAAGAGGTCGGAAACCGTTTTAACAGCCTCAACCGAGCCAAAAGTGTCGCCAACCTTGAGCGTTTCGCCAGCGGTTTGAATGTCGACAAACACAATTTCGCCCAACTCGCTTTGCGCATAGTCGGTGATGCCAACATACGCCACATCGCCATCAACACGAATCCACTCGTGCTCGTTGGTGTACTTCAGATTTTCGGGAATATTCATTTTCGGTAGAATTTGATGTCGCAAAGATACAACTTTTTTTAGTAGCAAGATATAAGTCGCAAGTCGCAAGAAAAAAGAGGAACGATTTTGAGGCAAAGAAATTTATCAACATTGCCACGAAATGTGGCTGAAATTTTCTAATTTTGCGAGATTGTAAATTCGAAATAAATCAGGCAAAAAATGAAGAATTTTCTGAAGATGACGCTCGCCACATTGCTCGGTTTGGTGCTTTTTGGCGTGCTAACGATGATTATCGGCACAAGCATGCTGGGTTCGATGATGATGATGAGCGACGCGCCCACATCGGTCGACAAAGGCACAGTCTTTGAACTCTCGCTCGACGGCACGCTCATCGAGCGCAACGAAGCCAACGAAATGGCATTTTTGATGTCAAAATTCCAAAACAAAGGCACTAGCATTGGCCTCGACGAGGTGCTGACTGCCATCGACCGCGCAAAGAAGAGCCCGAACGTGGTGGGAATTTACCTGAACATCGGCAGTCTGAGCGCATCGCCCGCATCGCTTTGCGAAATTCGTCAGGCGCTGGCCGACTTCAAAACCACTGGCAAATGGATTGTGGCTTATGCCGACGACTACGGCAACGGCACTTACGCTCTGGCGACGGTGGCCGACAAACTTGCGCTAAACACGCACGGAACCATGGGTTTGACGGGTCTTTCGTTCGAGACGATGTTTTTCCACAAAGCACTCGAAAAATTTGGCATCGAGATGCAAGTGTTCAAAGTCGGCACTTTCAAATCGGCTGTTGAGCCATACATTTGCGACGAAATGAGCGAGGCTAATCGCCTGCAAATGAACGAATTATCCGCTTCGTTGTGGAAATCGCTGCGCAACGATATGGCGCAAGGGCGCAATCTGCCAAACGAGGTTTTCGATGATTTTGCCAATCGTGGCGATTTCTTTGCCGATGCCGATGTAGCGTACAATCACCATTTGATCGATACGCTGGTCTATCGCGAAGAGATGAAATCGATAATCGAGTCGCTGGCTGGGAAAAATTACGCTTCGGCCGATTTGAAAACGATGAAAAATCTAACTGACGATACAAAATATTCGGCGCAAAAAATTGCGGTGGTCTATGCCACAGGCGAGATCGACGGCAATGGCAACGATGCCATGGATTCTGAAAAAATTGCCGAGACATTGACCGATTTAGCCGACGACGATGCCGTAAAAGCCGTGGTTTTGCGTGTGAATTCGCCGGGCGGCAGTGCCTACGGATCGGAGCAGATGTGGCACGCCACGCAGTTGGTCAAAGCCAAGAAGCCACTCATCGTTTCGATGGGCGACTATGCCGCATCGGGCGGATATTACATGTCGTGCGGCGCCGACACCATTGTGGCGCAAGCAACCACGCTCACAGGCTCGATTGGCATTTTTGGTGTGATGCCAAACATCAAAAAAGCGACCGACTATGTTGGCGTTAGCACCGATGGTGTGAAAACGCACGAATACGCTGATTTTGGCTCGATGTTCCGCCCAGTTACCGAAGGCGAAAGACGACTTTTCCAGAATTCGGTGGAGCGCGGCTACAAACTGTTCGTTCAACGCTGTGCCGACGGTCGCCACACCACGCCCGAAGCCATCGAAGAGATTGCCGAAGGTCGCGTTTGGAGCGGCGAAGATGCGCTGAAAATCGGTTTGGTCGATGTGCTTGGCAATCTTGACGACGCCATTCGCATTGCTGCCGAAAAAGCCAATCTGACTGAATACAACATCAAAAATTATCCAACCAAACGCGACTGGATGACCTGCCTGATGGACGACCTCGAAATGAGCGTCGTGCAGCACCAGCTGGGCGATGGCTACCGCTATTGGCAAATGTTGCAGAGCGCAAAAACGCGCCAAGGCGTGCTGGCAATGATGCCATTTTACATCGAAATGAAATAAAAAACTCAACAATTCAACGCTTCAACCCCCCTTATGATTGACCGTGCGACAGTTGCAAAAATTTTGGACGCTGCAGACATTTACGATGTGGTGTCGGACTTTGTTACGCTGAAAAAACGCGGGGCAAACTATTGGGGCTGTTGTCCGTTTCACAACGAGAAAACGCCATCGTTCAGCGTGAATCCTTCGAAAGGCATTTTCAAATGTTTCGGTTGCGGCGAAGGCGGCGGTGCGGCAAAATTCATCATGAAACATGAAAATGTGTCATACCCCGATGCCCTGCGCTATCTCGCAAAAAAATACAACATCGAAATAAATGAGCGCGAGGAGACCGAAGAAGAGAAAGCCCAAAACGACGAGCGCGAGAGCCTGCTGACCGTTACCGAATTTGCCGCCAAACACTTCGAAACCATGCTCCACGAGAGCGACGAAGGCAAGGCGGTTGGACTGAGTTTTTTCCACGAACGCGGGGTTTCGGACGAGACCATCAAAAAATTCCGCCTTGGCTACGCACCCGAAGAGTGGTCGCTGCTGATGAATGCAGCGCAAAAGGGCGGCTATCAACTCGATTTTTTGGAGAAATGCGGACTCATCAGGCGCAAAGAGGGGAAAAATGAGTTTTACGATTTTTTCCGCGATCGCGTGGTTTTCCCATGGTTTTCGCGCAGCGGTCAAGTGATTGGCTTCACGGCGCGCGTGATGTCGCGCGAGACCAAAGGCGTGAACCAAAAATACATCAACTCGCCCGAATCGCTCATTTTCAAGAAAGATGAAGAGATTTTTGGCATCTATCAGGCCGCAAAAACCATCAGCAAGGCGGAGTGCGTCTACATGGTCGAGGGGCAGTTCGATGTGATTTCGATGCACCAATGCGGCATTGAAAATGTGGTGGCTTGTTCGGGCGGCAAAGGCTTGAGCATGGAGCAAGCAATGAAGCTTAAACGCCTGCAAGCCAAGGAGATAGTGCTGATGTACGACTCCGACGCGGCTGGCGAAAAAGATACCAATCAAGCCATTGGAGTGGCATTGGAGGCAAATCTAGGCGTGAAAATTGTGCGCCTGCCCGAAGGTTCAGACCCAGACGAATTTTGCCGAAATCACAACGCCAACGAAGTGATGACCTACATCGACGAGAATAGAACCGATTTTGCCACTTACAAATGTCGCCAGATTTTGGCAAAAAGCAATGGCGACCCCACGCGAAAAATTGCGCTCGTGAAAGATGAATTGCTGCCGCTGTTGGCTGCCATTCAGGACAAAATGATGCGCTACGAGTTCCTGAAAATCTGTTCCGATCTACTTGATATTGAGATAGATACGCTGAACGAAGACGTCACAAAATTCATCAAACGGCAGACCGAAGAGAAGGCGCGACAGGCGGAGCGCGAACGCCAAGAACGCCAGCGCGACCCAATGCCCGAGCCGCCGCCACCAGATTATGGCGATGTGCCTTATTCGCCAGACGACGCGCCGCAAAATGCCCCTGAAGTTCCGAAATCGAATCCAAAAAAAATCGGCAAATTGGAGCAACTCGAAAGAAACATCTTGCAGTTTGCCCTGCGCCATGGTAGCGAACAGATTTTTGTTGAGGACAACGAAGTGTGGACTGTGAATCGCTACATCGTTCACGAGCTGTTGGAAGTCGACCAAATTACGCTGCGCGATCCATTGTGCCGAACTGTGCTTTTCGAGATTGCCGCGCACCACACCGAGCCTGAGTTTAGCCCGCGATTTTTCGATGTGAACTATGGCGTTGGCGAGGTTAGCAGTTTCGTTACCGATTTGCTTTCGAGCCGCTACACAGTGAGCCGCATATTTACCGACGACGAATACGCGCCCAAGGTGGAAGGCTCTACCGAGCGCGAAATTGCCTCATCGCAAGAGCGCCGCAATCGCTACGACCAAAAACAGCACGAAGCGCACATTCAGGAGCTATGCGAAGAGTTGCAACATGTGGTTTTGGAATACAAAACAGCACTTGTTTTGGAAGAAATCAATCGCGCCACAATCGAATTGAAAAAAGCCTGCGACAACCACGACGATGCCGCCATGGCGCAGATTCTACAACGCCTCGACCAACTGAACAAAACCAAGAAAAAAGCCGCAGAATTACTTAGCGGCAGAGTGATTGTAAAATTGTAGGATTGAAATTTGCAGCCCGCACACACTTTACAGACTTTTGACTTTTTACTTTACAGACTTTTCACTCCACACACTTTTCACTCTTCGCACTATTCAACTTTTTTGTAACTTTGCAAATGAAATAATCGCTTTGTCATGCAAATTCTGAAACAACTGCAATCGCCCAATATGCTGCTGCGCCTCGCAGTGGTGGTGGCTACGGCTGTGCTGTGGTTTCTGCCCGACATTTGCGGTGCGCCGTATCCTTACGAATATCGCGATTTCAAATTTCTCGACCATTTTGTGTGGTTCTCGTTGCCTACGTTTTGGGCCAGTTTTGTGCAGTTTTGGGTGATTCTGCTCATTGCCATTTGGCTCGAGGTGGTGTGCGAACGCCGCCGCATTCTCGCCAACCGCAGCGCCATGCCTTTCACGGTGATGCTGCCGCTGGTGGCGTGCATCAATCATCTGCAATTTTTCTCGGCCTCGACGGTGGCTTTCGCACTATTTCTCTATTCGGTGTCGCAACTGCTACGAACCTACGGCGCAAAAAAAGAGTGCGTAACCGAGGCGTTCAACATTGGCGTTGCCATGGCTCTTGCCGCCATGTTCGATCGCCTATATGTGCTACTCATTCCGCTCATCATCATCGGTACCATAGTTTTCGGGACCATCTCGATGCGCACGCTCATCACTTTTGTGGTGGGACAAGTGCTTACGGCGCTGCTTGTGGTCGAGATATTTTTGCTGAGCGATATGTGGCCCGCGCTGCAAGATGCGTTGGCAGTGCCGCTCTTTGCCGATGTTACCAAAATTCCGATGCTTGCATGGAGCGAATGGGGACTGATTGGCCTACTGGTGCTGACTACGTTGGTGGCAGTGAGCAGTTATGTGTCGGCAAGCACCATTTTCAACCTGAATGTGCGGCTCAATTATGTGTTCGACTGCATTGCGTTGGTGCTGACGCTCGTTTTGGCGCTCTTCACGGGCTGGCATGGTCCGCGACTGCTGCTGCCGTTGCTTTTTGCAACGCTGATAGTGGCGTTCTACTTCACCAACACCCACACCAAATTCTCAAACGCCGTATTCATCATTTTTGCCGTTGGGTGCACCGCCTGCCGCGTGCTGTCGCTGTTCGGAATATAAACCTAATTGACAATTGAAAATTGATAATTGACAATTAGTTAGTGCGTACGTTTCACTTTATACACTTTTCACTTTATACACTTTTCACTTTATACACTTTCCACTTTTTACTTTATAGACCTTTCACTTGCTCGAATTCGCAAAATATGGCTATTGGGGACTTTTTTTGGCTTCGTTCTTGTCGGCCACGGTGCTGCCGTTCAGTTCCGAGGCGGTATTTTCGGCCATGGTCTACGGCGGACTCGATGCTTGGGCGTGTGTGGGCTTGGCAACGCTGGGCAATTGGCTTGGCGCGCTCACTTGCTACTGGCTTGGCTATCTTGGCAAAACCGAATGGATCGAAAAATATCTGCATGTGAGCCACCAGAAAGTGGAACACTACAAAGCGTGGTTTCACCGCCATGGCGAATGGATCGCATTTTTCTCGTTTGTGCCGTTCATTGGCGACATTCTGGCAGTAACCGCTGGTTTCATGCGCAGCCGATTTTGGCTCACGGCACTCTTTATGCTCGCTGGCAAAGCCCTGCGCTACGTGGTTTGGATGATGATAAACAACCTCTGGATGTAAATGCCAATTATGAATTAAAAATTTAAAAAATGGAAGATTTAAAGAAATTTATAGATCAGAGAACAGAAGAACTTATGAAAAATCTAGATTTCACTCTGCAAACTCCAACGAAGGTACAGAAAGACAATACTCAAATTACAGGAACAATAACTTTCCTTCCACATAGCAACAGGGTATCTCCGAAGAAAAAGGAGAAGAAATAAGAGACTTTGCTAATAAAGTTGTAACATCTGAATTCACATCACAACAACCAGTAGAAACCTTCACCACTCCCGAAGGCGAGGTTTATGGTTTTGTTGACAAAGAGGGCAACATTTACCTCGACGAAACGGTAATTTCTCCCGAACACCCCATTCACGAGTATACGCATTTGTGGGATAGAG
>CAVHRT010000033.1:0-7841 GCA_963638355.1 Flexilinea sp.
GTGGCGAACCGCGTCCCTAGTGAGTTTTATAAATTTTGTTCTATGCTTTTAGATGGCATCGATGAACTTGACAACAGCATCGCGCTCCTCTTTGTTCAGCTGACGGAATTTTTCGATGCTCCAACGAGCGTCGCTGTCGGGTGAACCATGCCACATGATGGCTTCGATGACGGTGCGAGCGCGGCAGTCGTGCAAGCGATCGCTATGTCCAGCGCAAATGCCCGACAATCCACGACCCCACAGCGGTGTGGTGCGGCACCAGCCCGTGCGAATGTCGTTTTGCATGAACAGACGGTGTTGAACAAAGTCGGAATAAGGCCAAATTTTCTGATGTGGATAGCGCGGCATCTGGCTAGCCAGCGTTTTGCCATTGCTGCATACGAAGTTGTTCGGATCGACCACCTCGTCGTCGCCCGTGGTCCACGATGGACGGTGGCAAGTGGCGCAACCGCACTCGTAGAATTTCTCTTTGCCAAGTTGAACGGTGGCATCGTCGAGGTTACGAGCGGCAGGAACGGCCAAACCGCGATGCCAAATCATAAAGTTCACATAGTCCTCGTCGGTCATCTCCACTGGCAGCGTGTCGCAAGTCAGGTAGTTGTAGATGTCGGTTTCGGGATCGCCCGTTTTGTTCCATTCGGGGAAATAGGTGTAGAAATCTTTCTGCACATCGGCATCTTTCGAAGCGGTGGTGGCATACGATTTTCCATCGAGCGACAAGTAGTGATAACGACGGTCGCTGCGAGTTACATTGGTGATGTTCCAAATGGCATTTGCGCCAGCGGCATCTTGCAGAGGACCGCGGCTCAGAGCGTAGGTAAATTTACGCACATATTTGGTGCCATCGCCCTGTTTCGAATTGCTGTACATGCTCACCCAACCGCCTTTGTACATGCTTGGGTTCAGCGAAACGCCAGCAGCCTCTTGGCGTGCCCATTCGGCCGTAAGCGAATCGTCGGGAATGGCATCGACCAAACCAACACCATACACGCCAATGGTCGATTCCAAGCGGAATGCCAAATCGCTATAGTTGTTGTTCAACGGAGCATAGAAGGCATCTTCGGGAATATTTACTTCAGGATAGATGAGGTCGTACGATTCGCCATCGGCAAATTTGTTGCCCCATTCGTCGGTATAAGTGCGCCAATCGATGGTGATTTTATCCTCGTCGATAGCGGGTTTGAAAGGCGCTGAAGCCACTGTTTGCGGCATGCCAGCCACCGAAGTCTCATAGCCGTTGGTGTTTTTGTTGTAGACCACCAGCAGATAACCATTTCCCCAATCGTTGGCATGATAACTGTCCATGCGGCGACCGTGACCGTAGCCAGGGTGGCACGACATGCACGAGTTGCGCACATACACAGGACCAAGTCCGTTGAAAGGTTTGTTATTGTGGTTGAACGGACGCTCAAAGAAGTATTCGCCATACTTGAAAGCATCTTCCATGCCTGCATTTTCTACGGCAGGCGTTGGATCCTGATAGGCCGAAGCCGATGCATTGAATGTAGTGCCAAGTTTACCGCCAACGTACCACTCTTCGCTGAGTTCGGTCGATTGCTTCTGCTCGTCTGTCTTGGTTGGCTCCTCTTTTTCGCAAGCCGTAAACAACAGCGCAGCAGCACACGATGCAAAAATTGCAAATTTATTTGTTTTCATAATTTTAATGTATTTTCAGATTTATTTTGCCAATTCTGCTTTAACTTCCGACAGAATATCGTCCAACGCTTTGCAGGCGTTGATGGCATTGTCGCACGAAGCATCGGTGTAGTTTTCTACGAAAGGTGCTTTCATGCTATTGATGTTATTTTTGGCAGCCTCGATGGCCTCAACCACGCGCGCGTCGAGTTCTTCGTTGGTGCTTTTCAGCAGATTGTGGAACGAATGCTCCGCGCGATTGTCGGCATCAATTCCGCCGTAGTAGATATTTTCAATGCTCACCATGTTATCGTAGAAGTCGATGATGGATTTGTGGCTGTATGGCGACTCGATGTAATTCACATCTTCGCCGTTGTGTGCTTTACCAATTTTCGATGTTCCTACCTCGTCGGCAATGGTTTTGCAACCGTCGATAATAGCCTGAACAGCAGTGGTTTGGCTTGTGTAGAGCGAACCAGCCTTGCCAGCGTTGCGCATGTTTTCGGCATACGAATAGTCGCCACCAGCAACGGTTACATTTTTCTCGAGTTCCTCAACCACATATTTCGTCATTTCGGCATCAACTTTCGAGGCAGCCTCCTCGCCAGCCCACGAAATGTAGAGCTGCCAGCAGCTGTTGCGCAAGTCGCCAGCCACTGCAATGGCGTAGATCAAATGGTCTTTTGCTACATCGTTGTATTGGCGATTTTTGCCATCTTTGAACAAAATGTACTCAATGCCGTGGAAACCAAGCAGTTCAGCGCCAAGTTTGTTGCCAGCCCATTGGTCGCCATCTTCGGCACTCATGTTTTGCACATAGGTGTCCGACTGCAGATAGCCTTTCAAGCCATCGAGGTCGAGCGGCCACGAGTCGATATGCGGATCGATACCGAAATCGCTAGCAGCACCATAGAGGAACGCCTCGCTCTTTTCCCACCAAGCGCGCGCTTCGAGGAAAGAGGCACAAGCTTTATCCAATTTTTCTTGCGATGTAGAATCAGCTTGGAAGGCTTTCAAATTCTCAACCAAAGCCGAAGTCTCAACGGCCAAATTTTTGTAAGTTGGCAGAATAGTCGCCTCCAAAGCCTGATTGGCAATGGCAGCGTATTCCTCGTCGTTAGCCGACAAAATCACATCGTTTTTCTCCTTGTCGCACGATGCCAGCGACAGACTCAGTGCAGCCACAGCCAACACATAAGCCGAATTTTTCAAAACTCTCATTTTTATTATTTGTTTTATTTTATTATTCATTTTTCATTATTCATTATTTATTTTGCGCGACAGCATCAAACCTGCACACTACAACACAAGCATTAGTTATTTCGTTTAGCCTTTCTGTCCAAATTAAAAAATCCAGCGTAGCAAACGCCCAGCGAAATTGATGGTTCGTTGTTGTACTGTTCGTGCAGGAAACGCTCCGAGAATTCAGCTTTTATCACCACATCTTTCAGCGGATAGTAGTTTACGCCCACTGCCAAACGGTGGCGTTCGGTCCATTTGTAGTCGCTATTCGAGCCTGCGGGATTGTAGGCGTCGTAGTATTCATAGGCGGCAAAGACGAAGAGTCGCTGATTGCGCTCGAACAATTTATCGGAAAACGAAAAGACATCGAGACCAGCCTGCAGCGAGGCGCACCATGCTTGGTCGCCCACCAGCGTGCGCGTGTAGGGCGAAGTGCTCGACTGCATGCGGTTGTACGACGAAATGATTTCGGCATCGCTCAGGTGACCATAGTCGGCATTGCCCTGAATGCGCGCGTAACGACATTTGTACTCGAAATCGAAAGTGCCAATGCCCACAGCACCCTTCACATTTTTGTATTTGCCCGATTCGTCGCTCTGCAGCGTGTTGTTGAACGAATGTCCGTAGTAGCCGCTCACGCCCAAGCGCAAGCCATCGACTGGATAGAAATCGAAACGCGCCGCAGCGGCATATTTGTTGGCTGGCGTAAATTCGAACGACGAAGCCGAACCGTATTTAATCCACGAATCTTTCGAGAAATAGTGCGAATTGAGTCCTGGCAGACCCATAATCTGGTAGCGCATGTGCTTGGTGCGTCCCCAAATGCTGATGCCCGTCTGATGCCAAGTGCAAGGCAAAATCTGATTTTCGCCTTCGGGACGATAGACAGTGAAAAACTCGGTTGGCAGGTGATGCGCGTTGGTGTAGCCCACTGGCACTACATCGTGACCAAGACGAATATTGATGGCATCGCCAAACGATTTCTGAATCCAGAATTGTTCCAAAGCCACCTCGCCGCCGCGCTCAATCTCTTTTTCCCATTCGCCAAACTCCTCGTCCTCCATCTCTACAGCCGATTCCGTTCCGCCATGTTCAAACTCAATTTCGCTGCCAAACGACCAACCGCGACCGAAATCGTAGCCCAACATCAGCACCACATGCGGCAGATCTACCTGACCATTGCTCACGGCATCTTTGTACTGCGCGGCTTTGCTGTAGCGATTGATGTTGTCGCTGTAGAAATTGCGTGTAAGCACCGCCTCGCCGTAGCCGCCAATGGTGAAACCGCCCGCCTCGCGCGACAAGTGTTTGCGCTCTTTCTTCGATTTTTCGTTCGATGTGGTATCGGGCTTTTGTGGCGATGCGCCTGTGGTAGCGTCAACTTTTTCGGCTGCCTCCAAACGCTCGATGCGTCGCAAAAGATCTTCGTATTGTGCCTTCGACAGGGTGATTTCGTCCTGTGCAAAAACACTCGAAGCGACTGTCAATAGGGCAAAAAGTATAATTTTCGATTTGTGCATAATCGGTGCAATTTGTTCGGTGCAAAATTACATCGACCCCAAAATCTCCACAATCCCAAAAATGTGGTATTTTCGTCCACTCCACTCTACCCAAAAATAGTGATTTCGCGTCCTCTCGCCCCAAAACCTTTGTCCACACCACTTTTTATGGCTACCTTTGCACACCGAAAGTTCAGATTTCAAATTTCAAATTTCAGATTTCAGATTGTCGCATTCCGCGACTTTCTGCAGAGTACAAATTTCTTCATTTGAAGATTTGAAAATTTGAAGATTGCGGGCAGCGAGCTTGTCGAGCTGCCGAATTATCAATTATCAATTGTCAATTATCAATTAAAAAAACTCCTAACTCCTAACTGAATATGGTTTCTTTCGAAGGACTAATTGTTGGTGCTGCCACATTTCTCACCATTGGGTTGTTTCACCCTATTGTTATTAAGGCCGAATATTACCTTGGCGTTCGCTGTTGGCCGTTGTTCGCGCTAGTGGGCGTGGCTGGCGCAGTCGGTTCGCTGTTTTGCACCAACTCCATCGCCTCAGTATTACTTGGCGTCTTTTCGTTCTCATCGTTTTGGGGCATTGGCGAACTTTTCGAACAGCGCAAACGCGTCGAGAAAGGCTGGTTCCCAAAAAGAATAAAAAATGAATAATGAATAATAGCGGGGCTATTTCTAGGCTTTTGGTTCATCATTCAATAATTCGATGATTCAATAATTCGATGATTATTCACCTCATCTCCATCGGCGAAAGGCCAGTCTGTTTGCGGAAGAAACGGCAAAGGTAGGAGACATCGTCGAAGTGCAGCGACTGCGCAATCTCCTTCACGCTCTGCTCGGTGTGCGTCAGGCGGAACTTGATATCCTCGGTCAACTGCTCATTGATGAATTTCTTTGGCGAAATGCCATAGACGCGCCGAATGGCTTTGTTCAGATAATCGGCCGAAATGTTCAATTTGTCGGCATAGAACTCCACCGACCGCTGCTCGCGATAGTGCTTATATAATAGGGTGAAAAATTTCACAGTAATGTTCCAGCAGGCATTTTTCGGAGCGTGCGTCAGCGTGTCGTAGCGCGCGACCAGTTGGTCGTCGATGGCACGAAACAGACTGCAACTCAGCGAGGTAACAATCTCGAACTGAACATTTTCGGTAGCACTATTCACCGTCCACGCCACCATATTTCGCCAACCATCGAAAGCCAGACTCTGCTCGCGCGAAAGTCGCAAAATAGGGTGCTGCAGCAGAAATTCCCACAACGACATGTTCGAAACCTGATAATAGACCGAGTTGAAAAACACCTCGGGCAACGAAATGTAGTGTGCGAAAAAATCGCCCGAAACGCGCTGCACCGACATGAACACATCGGAGGTGAGCACGCAAAGTTCGCCACGCCGAAAAATGTACGGTTTGTGATTTATCGATAGGCGCGCATAACCGCCAACGCAGCGCAACAATACACAACCATAAGGGTGTATCGTGCGCATCGCACCACTGCGACAGTCCATCGCGCCAACTTCTATCTGCTGATCCATCTTGTTCTGATTTTGCGCACAAAATTACGCATTTTTGCGCGATTTTCAGCATTATTGTCCTGAAAAGTACCATAACTCTCCATTTTTGTCTGCATTCTGTTCCAACCGAATGCTGTAATTTTGCAGCCCAAAAATCAAGGTAAAAAGATTGAGAGATGAAAAAGATTGATTTAAGCAGAGACAAAATCGATTTCGGCACGGGCAAAATTGGTGCGTTGTTCCGCGCGCTCTTCTTCCCAACGCTGGTCGGCATGGCATTCATGGCCTCGCAAACGCTCATCGATGGCATTTTCGTGGGACAGGGCGTCGGGGCAAACGGCATGGCGGCAGTCAACATTGTGGCACCGCTGTGGATGGTTATCACAGGTCTCGGGCTGATGTTTGGCGTGGGCGCATCGGTGATTGGCGGCGTGCATCTGGCCGAGAAAAATGTGAAGGCCGCCCGCATCATCTTGACTCAAGCGTTTGGCGCAGGTTTCGTGTTTTCCGCCATCATTTCGCTGTTGTGCCTCTGTTTCCCTACGGAGATAATCTACGCGCTCGGTTGCAGCCAAGCGTTGGAAGCGTTTGCGCTCGACTATCTGCTGTGGCTTGTGCCGGGCATGGTGTTTCTGTTTTGGCAATGCGAAGGCATGATGCTGGTGCGCCTCGATGGTTCGCCGCGCTACGCCATGCTAATACAAGTGGTGGGCGCCATCACCAACATCGTGCTCGACTGGATCTTCATCTTCCCGCTTGGCATGGGTGTGAAAGGCGCGTCGATAGCCACTGCCATTGCTTGCACCGTGGGCGGTGTCATGTCGTTGGTCTATTTCATCTGGTTCTCGACCACGCTGAAATTTTATCGTCTGAAAGCAAGCCTCACCTCGCTGATGCTCACGCTGCGCAATCTGTGGCACATGGTACGAATAGGTTTCGCCACCTTCATCACCGAAATAGCCATGAGCATCACCATCATGATTGGCAATTTTCATTTCATGGCCATGTTGCACGAAGAGGGCGTGGCCGCCTACGCCGTGGTGTGCTACCTTTTCCCTATCATCTTCTCGATAAATAATGCCGTGGCACAGTCGGCACAACCGATCATCAGCTACAACTACGGCGCAAAATTGAGCGATCGTGTATCGAAAACGCTGCACATCTCGCTGCTCACGGCCGCCGTTTGTGGTCTGGTGGTGATGCTCACGCTCATAGTCTGCGACCACACCATCGTTGGACTCTTTTTGCGCCCCAATGAGCCTGCCTACCAAATAGCCATCGACGGATTGCCGTGGTTCGCCACTTGTTCCGTGTTTTTTGCACTCAATGTAGCGTTCATCGGCTACTACCAAAGCGTTACCAACGCCAATCGCGCCATGGTCTACACCACACTGCGCGGCATCGTTTTCCCCATTGCAGCCTTTGCGCTACTGCCACGATTCGTCGGCGTCATCGGTCTGTGGACAGCCATTCCAGCCGCCGAACTCATCACGCTGCTGATTATCGCCATCTTGCAAATTTTCAAACAAAAATCAGAATTGGGCGATTAAAATTCGTATCTTTGCAGCGCAATTCAACCCAAAATTTTTCAAAAAAGGAGGAAAACTATGAAACGCATTTTTTACTCGCTGGCCGTGTGCGCCATTGTGGCACTGGCAGCAACATCGTGCAGCAACAAAGCACACTGCTGGAAAATGGTACTCGATGTACCTTCGGTAAATGTTCACGGCGAACGCTATTTCTGGGGAACCAGTTCCGAGGTCGAGACCGAAAGCAGAAAAATGTTGAGCGATTACGCTAGCATGCTTCGCGAAGCAGCCGTTGGTGCCAAAGTCGACTCGAAACAAGTGAAATTGAGCGAAAGCGAATGCAACGGCATGAATGCTGATGCAGAATAAAAAAAGCGGCCTCGAGCCGCTTTTTTTAGATCTTTAGAAC
>CAVHRT010000033.1:7851-8235 GCA_963638355.1 Flexilinea sp.
CTTTAGAACATAGAGCATAGAAAATAGACGCACTTCACGCTATTTCCTATTTGAAAATTTGAAAATTGGGGCGGTGAGCCTGTCGAACCGCGCATTATCAATTATCAATTGTCAATTATCAATTGAATTGAGCGTCCCGGCGCAGTTTGTATTCGCTGCGCAATTTTTCGAATTCGTTTGGCGCAGAACGTAGCGCAAAATCGTCGCGTCTGATGTCGTAAGAGCGCAAAATGGCTTGCGTCCGCTCCTCGTACGACCGACAGTGACAAGGCTCAATCATGGGCAAATCCTTCACGCAAAAATCGTCGAGCCCAAGACCGAAAAACTGACTCACGGCGCGCACGCACATCTCGGTGGCAGCGGCTTTGCCATCGGCCGAATAGC
>CAVHRT010000033.1:8245-16266 GCA_963638355.1 Flexilinea sp.
CCGCAATATGTGGCGTAGCAATCATCGCCTTTTGCAGCAATTCCGCATCAATCTTCGGCTCATTTTCCCAACAATCTATCGCACAATCCGAAATTTGTTCCGATTTTAGCGCATTTTTTAGCGCAATTTCATCAACCACACCGCCACGCGCCGCATTGATTATCAGCGGTTTACGACCGCAATCAGCGAAAAACTGTGCATCAGCCATGTGGTAAGTAGCGAAATCGCCTTCGCGCGTCAGTGGCGTGTGAAAAGTGATGATATCAGCCTCGTGCGCAATGCGTGTGAGCGACACAAATTCGCCCGATTTTTCGGCTTTTTCGCGAATGGGATCATTCAGTAAAACGTTCATTCCCAAGAGTTTAGCCATTTTCAGGGCTTCGCGCCCCACATGACCGACGCCCACAATGCCAAGCGTTTTTTCTCGCAAATCAATCCCGTATTTTTTCGCCCAAAAGCACAACACCGATGCCACATACTGCCCAACCGCAGGCGCATTGCAGCCTGGCGCATTTGTCCATTTTATGCCATTTTTCTGGCAAAAATCAGCATCGATATGGTCGTAGCCAATGGTGGCAGTGGCAACGAACTGCACCTGCGAACCACTGAGCAGAGCAGCGTTACAATGCGTTCGCGTGCGCACAATCAGCGCGTTGGCATGGCGCACCGCCTCGGGCGTGAACTCGGCAGGAGCCAGATATTGCACCTCGGCAAACGGCTCGAACACACCATTTATATAGGGTATAAATTTGTCGACAACGATTTTCATTCCGTCACCGTTTTCTTCTGGAAACGCAAGTCCATATCGCCCAAGACTTTCACATTAACGATGGTCGACAGCACGCCATTGCGGTAGAAAAAATAGACAGGATTGCCTTTTTTGTCGTGCCCAAGAATGGAATCGCCCATCACGGTGTAGTTGCCGTGCATCGCCATGTCTTCGCAATTACCTTTCGCCGCCACAAAAAACGAATCGGCCGTAACTTCCATGGTCATGTCGTTCAAGCAATCGTAGCCAAAAACGGAAGCCATAGGCAACCAATCGGTGTTTTGATCCACTTTATAAGCTGCGTACAGATACCAAGTTCCCTCCAGTTCGTTGTACGACACCTCGTCTTTGCGTTTGCATGCCAGCAGCGCAATCACAATCAAAATAAAGCAAGAAAAGCGTTTCATACCAGATTTCAGATTTCAAATTGGGCGGTGAGCTTGTCGAACCGCCACTATTATTCATTATTCATTCTTCATTGTTTATTAAAACAAAAAAGGCTGCCATCTGAAATAATCAAACGGCAGGCTTTCGACTAGTTGCGGAGGCTGGACTCGAACCAACGACCTCCGGGTTATGAGCCCGACGAGCTACCACTGCTCTACTCCGCGATGATTTCGGGTGCAAAGGTAGAACTTTTTTTTCGTTCCACCAAATTTTTCGGCACATTTTTTCAAAAAAAGTGCAGGAGCACTCATTTTTGGTCGATTTTGAATAAAATGTTGTATCTTTGCAGATGTATTTTTTGAGAAAATCACCACCATGAACATAAAAAAACACATTCCAAACACCATCACTTGCTGCAATTTGCTTTCGGGCACAGTAGCCGTCATCTGCGCATACAACGGACGTTTCGATCTTACAGTGCTTTTCGTGCTGCTGTCGGCAGTATTCGACTTTTTCGACGGATTTTCAGCGCGACTGCTGGGCGTTTCGTCAGCCATTGGCAAAGAACTCGACTCGCTGGCCGACCTCATCAGCTTTGGTTTTGCGCCGAGCATGGCGGCATTCACGCTACTCGCCCGCAGCGAATGGGAATGGACGCGCTATTTTGCGCTGATAATGGTGGCTTTTTCGGCACTGCGCCTAGCCAAATTCAACCTCGACGAACGCCAAACTTCGTCGTTCATCGGCTTGGCAACGCCTGCTAACGCCATTTTTTGGGTCGGATTGGCCTATTCCTACGGCGAAATCGGTCAACTGCCAACGTTTCCGTGGGTCATTTTGGCAATGTTGGCGCTATCGTGCTTTCTGCTGGTGTGCGAACTGCCCATGTTCTCGCTCAAATTCAAGACTTGGGGCTGGCAAAGCAACCAAGTGCGCTGGATTTTCATTGGCGGCGTGGTGATTTTGGCTGCCATTCTTCGTCAAAACGCCCTGCCATACATCATCGTGTGGTACTCGCTGCTCTCAATTTGCGATTTAGCATCGAAAAAGATTAAGGGTTAGAATCAAGTTTGCACAAAACGAACTTCTAGCCTAGGTTTTTCGTACTTTCTACCGCTAAAAAATCTAATCTTTTATCAAACAATACTACCATGAAAAAGCACTACTCCACCCTTATTTTGGCCATGCTGGCGGCAGTCAACATTTGTGCCGAAATTCCCGCTGGCTACTACCATCAAGCCGATGGATTGCAACAACAGGCGTTGAAAACTGCGCTGGGCAACATCATTTCGAATGGTCGTTTTTTGCCATACAACGGCAGCGGCGGGCCGAACACCACTTGGGAAGGTTTCTACTACACCGACCGCAACGCCGCCGACAGCACAGTCGTCGATATGTATTCGAACGAAAAATTCAAGTTCACCTACACCGACGATCAGCCTGATTTTCTGAGCGTTAGCGGCATGCACATTGAGCATTCGCTGCCAAAATCGTGGTGGGGCGGCGCCATGTACAATTCGTACAAAGATCTGCACCATCTGTTCCCCGCCGAAGGTAAAATCAATTCCGCCAAAAACGACCTGCCACTCGGCATTGTGGGCGTAGCAACGAGCGACAATGGCGTGAGCAAAGTGGGACAAAACACCTTCCGTGCCACCGATTATGCGGGCAACTGTTTCGAGCCAACCGACGAATACAAAGGCGATTTTGCACGCGCCTATTTCTACGTGGTTACTGCCTACGAAGAGTTTGGCGAACAAGGTCTGTGGCAGTCGCCAATGATCGACAACAATACCTATCCCGTTTGGAAACCGTGGGCGCAAGAGTTGCTGCTGAAGTGGCATCGTGCCGACCCCGTGAGCCAGAAAGAACTCGACCGCCAAGAGGAGGTCTACAAAATTCAGGGCAACCGCAATCCTTACATTGATTGTCCCGACCTTGTGGAACTGATTTGGGGTGACAAGCAAGACCAAAAATTCGAAGCGCCAGGACTGGACGAACCTTACCTGATTACGCCAACGCGCTGGGATCGCTACAACTTTGGCGTGCTGATGAAAGGCAACAACCAAAGTCTGAAATTCACCGTGGAAGGCACAAACCTATCCAGCGATCTGACGCTGAAAATCAAGAATGGCACAAAAGCATTCACGCTATCGAAAACCAAAATTACATCGAACGAAGCACTCAATCGCGCCGAGATAACGCTCAATTTCGATGCCTCGCAGACGGGCGAATATGTCGATTCGCTCGAGATTTCGGGCGGCGGATTGGCACAAGCAGTAAAAATTCTGATTAGCGCCAGCGTAACCGACGAATTCATGACTCTGCCCGCCACCGACATCAGCGCCACCGAAGCCACCCTCAGTTGGATGAGCAAAGCCGATGCCACGGGCTACTCCGTCGATGTGTACCAAGGCGGCAACGAAGCCAGCGACCTCTTCTTCTCGTACTACATCGAAGGCTCGAGCTGGAACAAAGTCGTGGCCATCTATAACGGCACGGGCCGGGCAGTCGACCTATCGAAATACGAGCTACGCAAGCAAAACAATGGCGTTGGCTCGTTCAAAAACGACACGCTAACGCAACTGAGCGGCACATTGGCCAACGGCAGCGTGTATGTGCTGGCACACTACGGCGCAAGCGACGATCTGAAAGCACTTGCCAACAAAATTTGCGGCAAAACAAGCAATGACCAACAAACAGTGCTTTCGTTCAACGGCAACGATGCCATCGCGCTCTACCACAGCGGCATTCAGATTGATGTGATTGGCGAAGTGGACAACACCAACGCGTGGGGCGAAAACATAACTTTGTGCCGCAAAAACACAGTAAATGGTCCTACGCAGCAATTCAGTTGGGACGAATGGGAGCAATTCCCGCAAGACTACAAAACCGATCTGAACAAGCACACCATGCAGGGTTCCGAGGTCAACTACATCATAAAAGATAGAGCCGTGGGACGCGCTACACAATGCCGCATTCAGAACCTGACGCCCGGACAAGAATACATCTACCGCGTAACCGCTACTGGCGCGACCAATGTGCAAACCGTGAACGCCATTCACTTCACCACCAGCAGCATTGAAACGCCCATCGCACTCGAAGCCGAAAACATCGAAGGCGATGCCTTTGAACCGCTGTGGGAGACTGATCCTAGCGTGCAAAAATACCTGATCGACATCTTCACCATTTCGGGAAAATATGTCACCGAAACTGAAGGATTCGACAGCCTTGTGACCAACAAAGCGCTGCTCGAGGCGGCTGGCTGGAATTTTGGTCTTACCGATGCCAACAAAACAGCCTCGTCGTGCGGCACGGCCGCGCCATGCGTAGCATTCAAAAACGACAAAGCGAAAAACGCAACGCCCAAACTCGACACGCTCGTCAGCAAGACCTACGCCGAAGCCATCACCCGACTCACATTCATGTATCATTGGGGCGATAAAAGAGCCAAAGGCAACGGCGATAGCATTGCCACGCTTGCGCTCGACTGCTACAACGGCACAGCGTGGCTGAACATCGACACGCTGCGCGCCGACAGCACCACCGAGAAAAAATATCCAACCTACAAATTCGCCGCCGACGACAACATCAAGCAGTTCCGTTGGATCTACACACGCAAAATCTACGGTTCGGTGCTGCTCGACGACGTTGCGGCAACCAGCGGCAACGAGGACACCCTATTTATTGCGCAAAACGAGCCTTGGTACGAAGGTTGGTGGGCTACCGATCTGAAGCCCAAGACCGAATATATCTACCGTCTGCGCGCCACACAGCACGATTTCGTCACCGACTATTCTAACGAAATTCGCGTTACAACCACCGCCAGCACCGAGCACAACGAGCATACCAACATCACGCCCGACCCGATTGACGACACGCCCGAAATTATCGACACGCGCGTGAACAAAATTGCCGACGATGGCGTAACAATTTGGGCAAATGCGTCGGGCATTGGCATTGCAGGTGCGAGCGAAAATGCCGAAATTCGCATCTATAGTGTAGGCGGGCAACTGCTCTACCAGCGCACGGCCAACGGCAGCGAACACTTCGCACCCATTGTGCAACACGGCATCTATGTGGTGCAACTGCGCGACAGCAACGGACTTCGCGCCTACAAGGTGGCAAAATAAAATTCTCACCAACAACAAAAAAGGTGCGGAACTTCTGCGGAGGTTTCGCGCTTTTTATTTTTCAGAAAATATGCTGTAGAACATATCGACAAACAGCACATCGTATGCAAAAAAATTGTAAATTGCGAAGATTTTTGAAATCAAATTGATTTCGGATCAAACCAAAACGCATTTTTTAACCTAAAATCTACTACACAATGAAAATTTACCAAGCCAACGAAATCAAGAACATCTCGTTGATGGGAAGTTCGGGAGCAGGAAAGACCACCCTTGTAGAAGCCATGCTCTACGAGAGTGGCGTAATAAAACGCCGCGGCACCATCGATGCCAAAAACACCGTGTCAGACTATTTCCCCGTGGAGCAAGAATACGGCTATTCGGTATTCCCAACCGTGATCCACGCTGAATGGCTCGGCAAAAAACTGAACATAATAGACTGCCCAGGCAACGACGACTTCATTGGTGGCGCCATCACCTCGATGGAGGTTACCGACCAAGCCGTGATTCTGGTAAATACTCAATATGGTGTAGAAGTGGGCACACAAAACCATTTCCGCTACACCGAACAGCTGAAAAAACCGGTCATCTTCCTCTGCAACCAACTCGACACCGAAAAATCGGACTTCAACAAAACCGTGGAGCAACTGCGCGAAAGTTTTGGTCCGAAAGTGGTGCTAGTGCAATATCCGCTCAACATCGGTCCAGAATTCAACGCTGTGATTGATGTACTGCTGATGAAGATGTATCGCTGGAAACCCGAAGGCGGTGCGCCCGAAATTCTGCCAATCCCCGATGCCGAGATGGAGCGCGCCAACGACCTTCACAACAAACTGATAGAGGCCGCCGCCGAAAACGACGAAGGTTTGATGGACAAATACTTCGAGCAAGGTTCGCTGTCGGAAGATGAGATGCGCACAGGCATTCGCAAAGGCCTCGTTGGACGCGACATCTTCCCAGTATTCTGCGTCTGCTCGGGTCGTTCCATGGGCGTGCGCCGCTTGATGGAATTCCTTGGAAATGTGGTACCATTCGTTACCGACATGCCCCAACCCGTCACCACCAAAGGCGAAGAAATTGCGCCCGATCCAAACGGTCCGACTAGCATTTTCGTTTTCAAAACGAGCGTAGAACCGCACATTGGCGAGGTTTCGTACTTCAAAGTGATGAGCGGCACACTGCACGCTGGCGACGACCTGACGAACATCAGCCGCAACCAAGGCAAAGAGCGCATCAGCCAGATTTTCTCCGTATCGGGACAAAATCGCGAGGAGGTCGACCAAATGGTGGCTGGCGACATAGGCGCAACCGTGAAACTGAAAGATACACGCACGGGCAACACGCTCGACGGCAAAGGCTGCGAGTACGAGTTCCCGAGCATTAAATATCCCGATCCAAAATATCGTCGTGCCATTCGTCCGCAAGCACACGGCGAGGAGGAAAAACTCAGTGCCATTCTCACACGCATGCACGAGGAAGATCCGACTTGGATTGTTGAGCAATCGAAAGAGTTGAAGCAGACAATAGTCTACGGACAGGGTGAATTCCACCTGCGCACACTCAAATGGCGCATCGAAAACAACGACAAACTGCCAATCGTTTTCGAAGAGCCAAAGATTCCATATCGCGAAACCATCACCAAGGCGGCGCGTGCCGACTATCGCCACAAAAAACAGTCGGGCGGCGCGGGTCAGTTTGGCGAAGTTCATCTGATAGTTGAGCCTTACACCGAAGGAATGCCCGTTCCAGAGACATTCAAATTTGGCGGTCAAGAGTACAAAATCAGCGTTCGCGACACACAAGAAATTCCACTGGAATGGGGCGGCAAACTGGTATTCATCAACAGCATTGTGGGTGGTGCCATCGACGCACGTTTCTTGCCAGCCATTCTGAAAGGCGTGATGGACCGCATGGAACAAGGCCCTCTCACAGGTTCGTATGCGCGCGATGTGCGTGTGATTGTGTACGACGGCAAGATGCACCCAGTCGATTCGAACGAGATCTCGTTCCGTTTGGCAGGTCGCAATGCCTTTGCCGAAGCCTTCAAAAATGCAGGTCCGAAAGTAATGGAGCCAGTTTACGACCTCGAGGTGCTTGTGCCGAGCGACCGCATGGGCGATGTGATGGGCGATTTGCAAGGACGCCGCGCCATAATCATGGGCATGGAGAGCGTTCGCGGGTTCGAAAAGCTGACGGCAAAAGTACCGCTGAAAGAGCTATCGAACTACTCCACTTCGCTCAGTTCGCTGAGCGGCGGCCGCGCCTCGTTCACCATGAAGTTTGCCTCGTACGAACTCTGCCCAGCCGATGTTCAGGACAAGCTGCTGAAGGACTACGAAGCTACTCAAACCGAAGAGTAAACACTCATCAATAAAAAAATGGCGTCGCCCTTTCATCGGGGCGACGCTTTTTTTGCGAAAAATTTGGTCGTGCGGCAAAATGACCTTAAGTCAATAAACAATGAAGAATGAAAAATGAAGAATAGTGCCAACTGCAATTGATAATGGTCTGTAGGGACGTGGCGCGCCGCGTCCCTACTATCGTTGTTGGAGGACAGTGCGTAGCGTTGCATGTTTTTTTGTTCATTTCTTTTGACGACCAAAAGAAACGAGCCAATTTTGCGATTAAGCGAGCGCAAAATCAAACTTGTTTGTTTTGCCGAGCGTGGGCAAAATCAAGAATTAAAGAAAAGTCGCCGACAGGGTGCTCGCGTTGCCAAAAATTTGCGATTTTGG
>CAVHRT010000034.1:0-15712 GCA_963638355.1 Flexilinea sp.
GACGAGCGTGGCAGTGCCTGTGAGATAGACATGATTGTCGTTGTGCCACGCCACTTGCAGATCGCCGCCAAGCAACGAAATGGTTACGTCGCGGTCGGTTTTGTGGTTCAATACAGCCGCCACCAAAGCCGCACAAGCGCCTGTGCCACAGGCCATTGTCTCGCCAGCACCACGTTCCCACACACGCATGCGCAGGTGCGAGGGGTCGAGCACCTCAACGAATTCCACATTCGTTCGACGCGGGAAAAGTTCGCTGTATTCGATGGCTGAACCGCGGCGCGCAAGATCGAGTTTTTCGGTATCGGCACTGAAAATGACCGTGTGCGGATTACCCATCGACACGCAAGTGATATCGTAAACCTCGTCGGCAATGAACACTTGGCGATCGACTATGCGCTCCTGCGGCAGATCCACAGGAATGCGCTGCGTTTCGAGTATCGGTTCGCCCATATCCACGGTTACGCGCGCCACTTTGCCATCTTCCACAAAAAGCGTGAGAGCGCGCACGCCTGCTTTGGTTTCGAGCGTGAGTTGCGTCTTCTGCGTCAATCCAAAATCGTAGACATATTTGCCAATGCAGCGAGCAGCGTTTCCGCACATTTCGGCCTCGGAACCATCGGCATTGAACATGCGCATGCCAAAATCGCAGGTCGCAGAAGGCACTATCAGCACCAAGCCGTCGGAGCCAATGCCCTTATGACGGTCGCTCCAGAGGCGCGCAAGACGTTCTGGCTCGGGCAGCATGCGTTGCAGACAATTCACATAGATGTAATCGTTGCCGATGCCGTGCATTTTGGCGAATGGGGTCTTCATTGTTAATTATCTAATTGCTTAATTTTCAATTACTTAATCATTATTTCTTTTTGCGCACGCTCCAACCGAAACGACCGATTTCGTCGCCAAGTTTGTAATAATGTCCGTGCGAATAGGCGATGAGTTTGGCTTTATCGAGCTGAAATTCGCCAGTTTCTGGATTGATGTAGCGATCGTCGGCCTGCACATTCACCACATCGGCAATGAACATATCGTGACTGCCGAGCGGCACAATCTGTTTCACTTTGCACTCTATGGAGAGCGGCGATTCGAGAATGATGGGCGCTGCCACCTTTTCGCCACGCTGCGGCGTAAAATGCATCTCGGCAAATTTGTTGTAGTCTTTTCCACTGCGCACTCCGCACCAGTCGGTAGCGAAGGCCAAATCCTCGTTGGTGAGGTTCAGCACAAACTCGCCAGTGCGCTCGATTATAGCATGCGAATAGCGCTCACGACGAATGGAGACATAGCACATAGCGGGATCGGAACAGATGGTGCCAACCCAACTTGCCGTCATCACATTATACTCGCTCTCGTCCGTCCCGCACGACACCAAAATGGCAGGCAGCGGATAGATGAGAGTGCCGGGCTTGAAAATTGTCTTCGACATTTTAATCATTGAATTATTGAATCATCGAATCATTGAATGAAATTACGATTTTGATGGACGAGCGGCATTTTTTCGAGCGACCACAATAATTTTCAAAATTTCTTCGGTTTCGCGATAAAGATCTTGAATTTTATCATTGCCTATCAAATTTGCCTCTACCAATAATTCCATCCAAAATAGGCATTCGTCGCATTCCTCAATGACAATGCTCATTTTGCTATGGAACTCTGCGCCCGAGCGAGCACGACACGCCGCACGATAGTTAGCGCCAACCGATGTACCAGCACGCAAAATTTGTCGCGCTATCACGTCAGCCTCACGCGAACCGACAAGCGACTGCGACAAACGAATAATTCGCAACGAAAGCTGTTTCGTTCGCTTCATCATTTGCTGACGAAACTTTATTTTATCATCACTATCTTCCATACACCCTCATTCGATAATTCAATGAGTCAATGATTCGATGATTATTTTTTCATCCATCCGTAGTTTTCTTTGCTGGTGCCTTTTATCCATGCAATGCCAGCCGAGCCGTTGATGACCAAGAAGAAGCAGAACAACACAATGCTAAACACATTCAGATAGATGCAGTTGAGCGCAATGCCCGCCACGCTGTAGACTATCCAATAGATCCACGAATCGTTCTTTTTGCCGATGAGCAGATAGTTGGCAAAAATACTCGACGCAATCATCACACCGCTCATGATTTTTGCCCAAACTGCGTCGCAAAGGCCGTTCCCTTGCATCACAAATGTGGCAAAAAAATAGTCGGCCACGGTGATCACAACGAACAAAAGCAGACAGATGAGCATCGGTTTTGTCTCGAGAAATTTTGGAGAGAATGGCTCGTCACTTGCGCCCGACGACTTAGTCCACGACCGAATAGACATGATTTGGAACGGAATGAACACCACAAAATAGAGGAATGTGAGATCGTAGAGTCCATTCAAGAAAAATTGAATTCCGAGCAGTGCCGACATCACAATGCCAATGTAAAAGCCCGTGAAGTTGGCAGGATTTTTAATCGACAGAATGTAGCCTACGCCAATGATGCTAGCGGGAATGCCAACGCAAAAAGCGGCATCGCTCCATTGCAAAAGTTTGCCAGCCATAGCAGGAACAAACAGTTCTACCAAATACAATGCGCCCAGCAGCGCACCAAACAACAGCGTAGCAATCAGCGTGTTAACAGTCGTATCACGCCACAATTTTTGAATTTCTGGTTTCATGATAATTGTTTTTTTAAGGTTATTTCTTAGTTTCCTAAATTTCAGATTTCAAATTTCAGATTTCAGATTGGGCGGTGAGCCAGTCGAACCGCCAAGCACTTCTAACTACTAACTTCTAACTTCTAACTAGTTTCAGCTTTTTCCACTCGAACCGATAGACCACCAGCGCGAATACGCCAAGCAGCACAACGCGCACGATGTAACACGCCCAAATCACACTCTCAAAATAGTGCAAGAAGAGTTCGTAAATGCCCAACAACGCCAGTGCCAAAGCGAAATAGCCAAGAATGGAGCGCAAATCATACGGCACTTTCAGGTGGCGCTGACCAACCAAATAGGAGACAATCATAATGGTGAGATAGCACGCAAACGATGCCCACGCCGAAGCCATGTAACTCATCGTTGGCACAAGCAACACATTGATAGTGAGCGTAATAGCGCAACCAAGCACCGAAAAATAGGTTCCGTAGATGGTCTTATCGGTCAGTTTGTACCAAAGCGAAAGATTGAAGAAAATGCCTTGGAAAATGTACGAGAAAAGCACTATCGGCACCACGCGCAAGCCCGACCAATAATCGGGACTGATGATCAATTTCAGCAGATCGAGGAAGAAAATCATGCCCAACAAAATGAATAGCGACGCGATGATGTAATACTTCATCACATCGGCGTAGGCCTCCACGCTGTTGCGGTCTTTGTGGCGCGCAAAGACGAACGGCTCGTAGGCATAGCGGAAAGCCTGCGTGAACATCATCATCACCATGGCAATTTTGAAACATGCGCCATAAATGCCCAATTCGGCTTGCGCATCGCCAGCGGTGTAAAGAAATGGGAACAAAATTTTGTCGACCGTCTGATTCATTATTCCCACAATGCCCAAAATGAGCAACGGCAGCGAATAGTGCAGCATCTGCCGCAGCGTCGACCACGAAAAATCGTATTTTTCTGCCAAAATGGCAGGCAGTAGGCAGAGTGTCTGAATGGCAGTCGACATGATGTTTGCCACAAAAACATAGCCCACGCCGTAGTCGGGGCGATAAAACCAATCGATGAGCCCAGGGTTCGTCTGCATGATGCGCGGACAAGCCAGCAAAAAGAAGAGATTGAGCGCGATGTTCAGCACCACAAACAGCAGTTTGAGCGCAGCAAAACGCACGGCTTGACGCTTGTAGCGCAGGTAGGCAAACGGAATGCTAGCAAACGCATCCATTGCCACCACTATGGCAAGCATCGAAATGAATTCGGCATGATTGGCGTAGCCCAACAACAAGGCGATTGGCTGTTTGAAAATCACGCAGCACACGGCAAAAATGAGCGATGTTGTCCCAACCGACGTGAGCGCGGTAGTGTAGACGCGGTTCGGTTTTTGGTCGTCGCGATTGGCAAAGCGGAAAAATCCCGTCTCCATGCCGTAAGTCAAGATGACGAGCAACAGCGCCGTCCACGCATACAGGTTGGTCACGATGCCGTAGTCCGACTGTTGCGCCAGCACAAAAGTATAGAGCGGCACCAGCAGCCAGTTCAGAAATTTTCCGACTATGCTGCTCAAACCGTAAATCACGGTCTCTTGTGCCAATTTTTTCAATCCAGACATGGAAAAAGTTCGAAAGTTTATAAAGTCGTTTCTAAGTTTATCGTGCTTCGCACTGTTTCAAATTGTTTATTTGAAGATTTGAAGATTTGAAAATTTGAAGATTAGGGGCAGTGAGCCTGTCGAACCGCACCAACCACTCCTAACTTCTCACTCCTAACTAAAATAAGGTCATCTGCTCGCTCGGTTTTTGGCGTTTCAGGTGCTTGTAAGCCAAGTCAGTAACTTCGCGACCGCGCGGTGTACGATTGATGAAACCCTCTTTTATCAAAAATGGTTCGTAAACCTCTTCTATCGTGCCAGAATCCTCGCCCAAAGCCGTAGCAATGGTGCCAAGTCCCACAGGTCCGCCATTGAATTTATCGATGATGGTGAGCAAAATCTTATTGTCGATTTCGTCGAGACCGTATTTATCGATGTTCAGCGCCTCCAGTGCAATGTTGGCGATCTCTAGATCGATGCGACCGCTGCCCTGCACTTGCGCAAAATCGCGCACACGACGCAAAAGTGCGTTGGCAATGCGCGGCGTACCACGACTGCGCGATGCAATTTCGCCCGCGGCCTCGTGCTCTATCGGCACATTCAGTATTTTGGCCGACCGCTCGATGATGCCACAAAGCACCTCTTCGTCGTAGTATTCAAAGTGACAATTTATGCCGAAACGCGCACGTAAAGGACTGGTTAACAGACCACTACGCGTTGTCGCACCAATCAGTGTGAATGGCTCCAAATCTATCTGCACCGACCGCGCGCTCGGCCCTTTGTCAATCATTATATCGATGCGAAAATCCTCCATCGCCGAGTAGAGATATTCCTCCACCACAGGGCTAAGACGGTGAATTTCGTCGATGAAAAGCACATCGTTGCGCTCGAGGCTGGTGAGCAAACCCGCAAGATCGCCCGGTTTGTCGAGCACGGGACCCGAAGTAACCTTGAACCCCACGCCCAGCTCGTTTGCGATGATGTTCGACAGCGTAGTTTTGCCCAATCCCGGAGGACCGTAGAGCAGCACATGGTCGAGGCTCTCACCGCGTTGTTTGGCGGCTTTCACAAAGATTGAGAGATTTTTCACCACTTGCGATTGTCCCGTGAAATCGCCGAACGAAAGCGGACGCAATGCGCGGTCGAAATCGTCGGAACTGATGCCTTGCTGGCGATGTATATCAAAATTTTCAGCCATATTTTTCGGAAAAATGATTCTAGTTTTGCGTCAAACGATGGAACGCTTCCTCGAGCGATTCGCCCGCCGCGACTATGTTTTCTGGCGTGCCATCGGCCACTATGCGCCCGTGATTCACCACCACCATACGCTGACAAAGTGCCTGCGCCTCCTGCATGATGTGCGTGGAGAAAAGCACCGTTTTTTCGCGCCCAAGTTCGGTTATCAGCGCACGAATTTCGAGCAACTGGTTGGGGTCAAGACCCGTGGTTGGTTCGTCGAGAATGAGCACTTGCGGATCGTGAATCAACGCCTGCGCCAAGCCCACACGCTGCCGGTAACCTTTCGAAAGTTGCCCAATGCGTTTGCCACATTCTGGCGTCAGACCAACGCGCTCAATCAACTCCTCGACGCGCGCTTTGCGGTTGCGAATGGCATAGAACCCCGAAACAAACATAAGGTATTCGCGCACATACATTTCGAAATAGAGCGGATTGTGTTCGGGCAGATAACCAACCAATCGCTTGGCCGCCAAATTGTCCGCCGTCATGGGCAATCCGCACACATTCACGCTGCCAGCGTCGGGCTGCAGATAGCCTGTGCAGATTTTCATCAGCGTCGATTTGCCCGCGCCATTCGGACCAAGAAAGCCCACAATTTCGCCTGCATCGAGCGTGAGCGACACATCGTCGAGAGCCAATTTCTGACCGTAACGCTTGGTGATATGTTCGATTGACAGCATGTTTTAGTTAAGGAGTTGATGAGTTGAAAAGTTGAAGAGTTTAACGCAATATCGAAGTCTGCGGGGGTTGTTTTTTGTTTCTTAGTTTCTTGAAATTGCTAACGCAATTTCTGTTTCTAAGTTTGTGGGGACGCGGCATGCCACTTCCGAGTTTATCATTTGCAGTTAATCGCAATAAAAAAACAAAGTTAGCGATTTTAGCGTTTTTGTGCAATAGGTTGTTGAAAGGTTTTATAATATGCTGATTATCAGCATTTTTCTTTGGTCGAAAGAAGTCCGCAGGCAGCTGCAATGTCCTCGCCACGCGAGCGGCGAATGGTACAAATCACACCATTTTCGGTGAGATAGTCGCGCAACCACACCATGCGCTCGTCCGACGGGCTGCACCACGGCGAGTCGGGAATGCGGTGGAAACGAATCAGATTCACGCGACAAGGCAGCCCGCTGAGCAGTTTCACCAACTGGCGTGCGTGACGCGGCGTGTCGTTTTGCCCTTCGAAAACGATGTATTCGAACGAGACGCGCCGTTGATGCGCGAAGTCATGTTTTTTCAGTTCCGTCACAACCGTTTCTATCGGAAAAGCCTTTTCAGCAGGCATCATTTTCAAACGCTCATCGGAGAACGGATTGTGCAGACTCACTGCCAAATGCGCCTCGCTTTCAGCCAAGAAACGACGCAAACCAGGCAGCAAACCTACCGTCGAAACCGTGATACGACGCGGGCTCCATGCCATGCCCCAAGGCTGCGTTAGAATTTCGAGCGCGCGCAAAATGGCGTCGGTATTGTCGAACGGCTCGCCCATGCCCATGAACACGATGTTTGTGAGCCGCTCGCTGTCGGGAACGCTCAAAATCTGGTTCATAATCTCCGCCGCCGACAGATTGCCACTCCAGCCCTGTTTACCCGTCATGCAGAAGGCGCAATTCATTTTGCAGCCCACTTGGCACGACACGCAGAGCGTTGCGCGGTCATCTTCTGGAATGTAAACCGTCTCGACCATGCCATGCACCGTTTGAAACAGATATTTTTTCGTTCCGTCGCACGAAACCACCTCATGCACAGGCGGTTGCAAGCCAAGTTGGAACTTTTCGGCTAGCAGCGCACGATTTTTTGCCGAAATGTCGGTCATGGCATCGATGGAGGCAGCGCGCTTCACATAGAGCCACCGCGCCAATTGTCCAGCGGCAAATCGCGGCAAGCCAAGTTCGGCAGCAATAGCCTGTAAATCAGCAAGATTTGAACCTAAAAGCGTTCGTTTTTCGTCCATTACAAAAATCTCAAAACTAAATGCAAAGATACAAAAAAAGCGAAGACGCAGCAAACTGCGCCTCCGCAAATTATTCTTCGTGGCGATTATTTCACCACAACTTTTGTCGCTTGCGAGCCAATGGCAACCACATAAACGCCCTGCGGAACGCTGATATTTGCGCTCGCAACGCCATTTTTGCAAGCCACCATCTGACCAGCGGCACTGTAGACAAAGATGTCGGCAGCCGTTTCACGCTCAATCACAATACTGCCATTGCGAACAAATACGCCGTCGAGGGTCTCCACCATTTCGAGGGCATCGGGACAATCCTCGACCACCACCACGCACTTGGCCGAAACGCCAGAACCATCGTTGGCAGTCGCGGTAATCTCCGCTTTGCCGATAGCAACAGGTGTTACCAAGCCGTTGTTCACCGTGGCAATTTTCGTATTGCTCGATTTCCAAGTAACAGTTTTATCTTCGGCATCGTCGGGCGAAACTGTAGCCGTGAGTTGCTGCGTCAGTTTTTCGCAAGTTCTGAAAGTCAAAGTATCGAAATCGAGCGCGATGTTCGTCACTTTCACGCACTCGAGTACCGTGACCTCGCATTCAGCCGTTAATCCACCATCGACAGTAGTTGCAGTAATCACCGCAGTGCCGGGTTTGTAGCCATAAGCCACGCCTTCGCCACTTGCAATGGCAACCGTTTCGTCGCTTGTCGACCAAATAACTTTCGGATTGGTAGCATCTTCTGGCAGAACTGTAGCCGTGAGCGCAACGCCATTGTCGTCGCATTCTTTCACCGAAATGGCAAATTGATCGAGCGAGATTTCAGTAACCGAACGACGCACAAGCACGCGGCACGATGCGCTGTAACTGTCGTCGTCGACCGAGGTAGCCGTGATTACAGCCGAACCTTGAGCCACGCCAGTGATTTCGCCCGTTGCGGCATCGACAGTGACAACTGCCTCGCTACTCGACTTCCAGACGAGCGTACGATTGGTCGGATTTTCGGGAGTAAATGTCGCCACAAGCGTCTTTTTCTCGCCAAGTTCAATGGTATCGTTGGCTGGCAGCGACACGCCTTCGACAAACACAAAATCGCAGTTGAGCGATGATGTGTAGCGCGCGGTCGTGTTGTAACCAATTTCGATGTCGTAGTAAATGGTGTCGGTCATTTTGATGTTTTGCGTAGCGAATGCGCCAAACGATTTCGTACCCGTGCCGTAGACGATGGCGCGCGTTGGATAGTTGACCGAAGTAACGCGCCACGAGCCTTTCGTTCCAGCCGAGACTTTCCAATTATAGGCCGATGTCAACTCCTTCAGATCGGTGCCAGATGTGCCGTAGCCAACATATTTCGAACCATGTTTGATGGTGAAAATGCTATCGCCAACGCTCGTGAATGTGAACGCCTCAGCATCGTCTAAAGTGCTGACCATCTTGTACTTACCATTAGTCAACGCGCCTGCGAATTTCTCCACACCATCGTAATCGGCATAGATGCGAAACTCGCTTTTTGTAGTTTTGGCGGGATCGAACAGACCGCTATTCGGACGATTGTAGGTGTAGACCGCCCACAGCGTGGTGTCGCTTATTATCTCCGTCTCCACCAAAGTGATTGGCCCGAAAGTTTCGACATCATTCACCTCGACTGGCGAGAAACCGATGAACGGCATGCGCTCGCAACCAAACAGCGACAAATCGGGGTTCAAATGCTCGCCTTCGTAGATTTTTTCTTCGAATATTTTCTCGTTGTCGGCATCGCGATAGGTGATAGTGTATTGCGCCAAAGCGACAAATTCCACATTCACCGTGATGGCTTCGGTAATGTCCAAAATGGTCGTTCCGCTGAGCGTGCCAGCCGTTTCTGGCGTGATGGTGATTTCGCCCAATTTGTAGCCAGTAGCAGGCGTTGCCACAATAGTAATGCTACCGCCATGTTCAACTTCACTAGCGATTTCTACATCACCGTCGCCCGTTTGGTTGAGCGTTACACCATATTTATTTATCTCCCACTGTGCATAGAGCGTCATGCTGTGCATTGCGACTGTAGCTTTGTCAGCGTAAGTCGTGCCAGTGCCATCGGCAAGTGTGTTCCAGCCAGTAAAATGATAGCCGATTTTTTCGAAAGCAACTTCTGTAAGTTCCTGATTAGTAAGCGTTTCTGCCGACAAATCAGCCATCTCGCCAGTGGCATCGGCATCATTTCTATCGAAGACGATGGTGCTATTTTTCGGCTCAATGCTGATGACGATTTCGTTGGCGTTGTAGCACTTGCCATCTCTGGCAGCCTGTTCCACAATCACCGTGAATTTGCCAAGAACGCTACCTTCGAAAGTACTACCAGCAAGCGCCACATTAGCATAATTTTCAGCCAATTTGAAAGTAATGTCATTGCCATTGCCCGTGCCCGTGATGAGCGACGTCAAATCGATTTGGGTAGTCGAGCCAACCACAGCGATATCGAGCAACAGCGTGGCATCTTTCACCTCGGTGAATGGCGCCGCAGTGCAGCACGCCGACATCCATTTGGTGGCAAGCGCGCCCGAACGGATCAATTGAATCGGTTTTTCGTTGGTTTTGTATGCGGCAAACCAAACATTCGCCGAATTGTACTGAATAGTGTAACCCGGACTTGCCACATTTTTCAGCGTAACATTAGTGCCGTTGAACGATGCCGTCCACGACGAATAGTTGTTGAGCGTGGTCGTTTCGGTGAGTTTATTTCCTCCAGCAGTTGGATAAGCCAGATATTTGCCATCGTGCACGAAAGCGAACGAATTTTCGGTATTGCCTTGCACAACCGTGAAAATGTAAGCTCCCGCAGGAGCATCGGTATATTTTGCCGCGATGAAACGATTGTTTGTGCTGTCGAAAGTGCCGAATTCAACGCTGTCGCCACTCACAATCATCACATTGTCGCCCACTGCGAGCGAGGTCATTTTCTGTCCGCCACCATCGATGCCATTGGCAAAAACAGCGTAGAGCGTTTCGCCATCGGCCACAGGCTTGTAGGTGAGCGGGACTAGCGCGGGTGCTTCAGTTTTTGGTTCGGCAGCCGAGCCATAAGGCGTAACGCTCCAGCCATAGAAATCGGGATAATTCTCGGCGTCGCAACTCGTAACTTCAGCCTCGACCACAGCCGCCAACGCCTCGCCAGCATACACTTGCGTGGTGCCAATCACAGCATCGTTGTTGCTCCAGTTGATGGTGTATTTCGTATCCTCAGCAAAATTGGCAGTGATGGTAAGCGCACCAACAATGTTTTTCACCATTTGTCCATCGATAGTGCCATTTTCGGCAGGATCAATCGAGAGATTTTCAAAATGATAGTGCGTTGCGGGCGTTGTGGTTACCACAATGCTATCGCCATGGTTCACCGTTTCGGCACTCAGCGTGAATGTGCCGTTCAACTCGTCACCTTTGGTTACAACGTAGTTGTTAATCTCCCAAACGGCATAGAGCGTGGTGCTAGTAGTGAGTTCGATGGTCTGTTTGTCGGAATAGTTTACTTTGCCATCGGCAGTTGTAGCCCAGCCCAAGAAGTGATAGCCCGTGCGAGCGAAACCATTTTCGACAAGTTCAACAGATCCAGCGTCAATTTTCACTTCAGCCATATCGCCCGTGGCATCGGCGGCGTTGCGATCGTAGATGAGCGAGATTTTGCCCGTTACAACGACCTCGGCCGAGGCGGTAACATCGCAAAAATCTTCATCGCCACTCCAAGTAGCAACGATGTTGGCAGTGCCAGCAGCCACGGCAGTTACCTCGCCCGTGGTGGCATCGACGGTTGCCACTTGCGGATTGCTCGATGCAAACGACAGCGTGCCTTTGTAGTTGGCATTTTCGTTGGTGATGGTCGGAGCAGCCAGCGTTTCGCTCGCATCAGCATCGATGCTCGATTTGCCTTCGGCATAAGTGTAGGCTATGGTCGGTTGCGTAGGCCAAGCGTCGCAGCAGTAGGTAACAAACAGCGTTGCAGGCGGAAATTGCGTAGCCGTGCTAATGCTGATTGGTCCAACAGCGATATTGCCACTCCCCTGTTCGTAAAGAAAACGCACATAAATAGTTCCGTAAGGGAAAGGCTTGGAGTTGGTGAGCGTCATCGTGTTTGTAGTTTGCGAGCCGCCAACATTCCAAGTATCCATGGTTACAAAGGATTCCTCGTTGGTGTTTGTTGTGGAATATTGCAAAAGCACATTTGCGACTACACTACCACCCTTGCGATTATAATTGAAAGTTACCTTTTCTGGATTTTGAATATTCACCTGAATGTACTCGCCGTTGTTGGCCATTTTTATGCCAAAAGTTCCACTATAGGTTTCCGACACATTTGTCTCGACGCGTTCGTCGCTTTTCAGCGCGCTCAACGAGCCAGTGCCGCTAAACTCTTCGGCTTTCACGCGCGCCTCGTCGGCAAAAGCGGCATAATAGGTGGTGTGTGCGGTTGGTGTTGTGGCAGAATCGACAAAAGTGATCTCAAGCGAAGGCTCTTTACCGATGTTTTCTTCGATCCAGCCAGCGAAATAGGGATAATCGGTGCCGCAAGCCGCCACTTCGTAGGTTGGCACGGTATTTCCTAGCGGCAATTCCTGCTCAATCTTGGTCTGCTTGCTGCCATAGGGCGTTTGCCAAGTGATGACATACGAAGTCGGCTCCACAGTTACTGGCACTTGCACCGCCTGACTGCAATACTCCACTGCGCCATCGTCGAACACAGCCTGCGTAGCGGTGATGGTAGCCTCGCCACGCGCCACGCCCGTTATCAAGCCATCGGCATCGACTTGCGCAATCGATGGGTCGCTACTGCTGAACAAAATGGTGTTGCCATTACCTGCGCCAGCGTTAAGGAGCAATTTTTCGCTCTGCCCCACCTCCAAAGTCACGCTGTTGGTGTTGAATGCCAACTCCACCGCAGGAGCAGTGCATTTTCCAACGGAATAGGTGATGAACCACTTAAGAATGCGCAACTGTTTGTTTTCAGTATTCGCATTTTGGAAATATATCGGCCGATCTGAGGTCAGATACAAATTGTCGACCGTGAGCGTGTCGCCGTTCCAAGTGGTTGAGTTTTTTTCGCCACCAGCGATTTTGTAAATTACCGTAGGAGTGAAATTGTTCGTAACAATAAACACTATTTTCCTGATCACCACATCGCCAAGCGGAGTGAACGTGATAGATGCGCCATTGCCTTTTTTGCTCGAATCATAATACAAACGCAAACTCTTGTCATTTGCTCCAGTTCCTACAGTCGGAGCTTGCGACGCATCATTTTTTGCGGTGGAAAAACTGAAAATTTCGGTACTCGTGCCATCGATTTCGGCGGAAACGGTTGCGCCATTCGCTTCAGAAGCAACGAAATATTCTTTTTCGTGGGAATAGAGCGTTACCGCACTTGCATGCCCCGCAGCGCAGAACAACGCCAAAACTGTTAGCCAAAATTTAGTGTATGTTTTCATGGCTTACTTTGGTTAAAAGTATTGTAAGTCAAATGGTTACTTTACTGAAATTTTGTAAGAATTGCCACCAAGGCGCACCACATAGATGCCGCTAAGTTGTCCGTTCAGTTCGGTTACATCGATGCCAGTGACGGTGAAAATGCGCATATCGCCATCGGCATAAATAGTGCCATTTTCAGCATAAATAGCGTTCAATTCTACCTCGCCAAGAGCCGTTTCGCACGAAACCACAGTAACCGTGCTCTCCACTTTTATGCTCTCATCTTTGGCCGATGCAATGGTGATAGTAGCCGTTCCAGGGGCAATGGCGTGAACCGTAGCGCAAATCGATTGTGTGATTTCGCCAACACTGAAATAGACCGTCGCCACACTTTCGTTGCTCGATTTGCAAATGAAGTCTTCCTCACTCACGGTCAAAAATTCTGGCACAACGGTAACATAAATCTGGAAGCGTTCGCCCTTGCCATCGACCAATCCGCCACAATCTTTCAGCGTAAATTCTTTGTCGGTTTCGGGATATTTGTACTCAATATCTTCGATCTCGCACGGGAGAATGGTCACATAGCAAGTGTCCGTTTTGTCACCATCGAGGGTTCTCACAATCACATCGGCAGTGCCAGCAGCCACGGGCGTCAGCACACCATCGGCCACGGTTACAACGCTGTCGTTGCTACTCTCCCAAACTACACCGTTTATTGGCGCATTGCTTGGATTGATGGAGGCTGTGAGCGTAGTGGTCTCGTCGGCACATTCATAAATTCCAAGGGAAACGACTCTCTCTTTGCCTTTCTCGTCCATTATCATTACGCTCTCCACGGTGCATTCCTCCACTGTTATCACGCAAGTGTCGGTCAGCTCAGCATTGGAGCGACTGATGGCCACGATTTTTGCAGTTCCTTTTGCTACGGGACGCACAATGCCGTCGCGCACGGTTGCCACTTCAGGATTGAGCGACTTCCAAATCACGCGCTGATCGGTGGTGGTGGTTGGCGTAAACTGATGGCGCACAATCACCGTGTCGGTGCAGGTGGTCATTTCGCGCGCATCGGTAATGGCGAGAGCCGTTGCTTCTACCTCTTTCTGCTGCTCACCACGGCGGCAAAGATAAACCGCGCCTTGACTCGATGCGTAATTCGAGAAACGCTGCGGTTGCGCTTTATAATTGTACTGAATGCTGCCATATTTTTCGTTTGTGCTGGCAATAGTATGCGGTGCGCCAACGTATGTTCCAAACGAAATGTTCCAAGTGGTCACGCCACTGTTCTTCGTCATGTGCGTTGTGCCTTTGCAGCCCAGCGTGTCGCCAAATTGGTCAATCATCTGCCAAGCGTCGTCCTTCTTTTTCATCTCGAAAAAGAGCAGTTCAGCATAGCCAAGCGAGTTATTTTCAGGGACATAAACTTCAGAAAGATTTCCCACAGCCGTAACACCAAGATAGGGATTTGTCTCCGAGGTGTCCACTTCGCATGCGCCATAGTTCGAGCCATTTATCAAAATGCAGATGTCGCCATCGGCCAGCACATCGGTTTTGCCGAGTTTGGTAAATTTGTATGGCAGCGGTTTTTCGGTTTCAACGCCAGCAGCGGGCGTGTAGTAAATAGTCAAGCGATCGAGGTAAACTGACATGCCAGCCTTATCACCGCCCGTAATTGTGATGGTAACGTACTCATTTTCAGCAATTTCACGTTTCGTGGTCATCTCTTTGGTGATGTCCACCGTGACATTGTTGCTGAAGCGCACCCAGTTGCCGTACCAGCCGTCGCTATTAAATTCTTTGATGCCCGAATCGTAGACCGAAGTGGCTTTCGTACCTTTGTAGATGTCCACTTTGGCTTGCACGCGACCTTCGTTTTTGTTCGACCGCATGCCGAACGTGATGCTATCGATGGTGCAACCTTCCCAGCCCCAAAGATCGAGCGTTGCCTCTTTTTGACCAGGGATCTGGTTGTAGGTGTTGCCACTCGTCGCACCGAAATCGTTGTAGAAATCGACACTCGAGCCAGCAGGCTTTTCGCCGTAGGTATTCAGCGTGAAAGTACCGCGCTTGGAATCGAAATTCTTAATTTCGACCACCATCTCTTTGGCCGACAGCGTAACAGTAGCAAACAAAAGCGCCGCCACCGCCATCATTTTTGTGTTTTGAATGTGTTTCATGGTATTTTTTGTGTTAGATTTTTCCGAGATTTTTCAATTTTTCAAATTGAGAATAGAAAATTTACCTTAAAGCCCTTCTGCAGCCCACATTTCTTAAATTTTACAACCGACAGAACGGCATTTAACTGACAAAGTTACTGCTTTTTTTCGAGTGAGCAAAATCGGCACAATTTTCTGCAAAATAATTCAGTATCAACGGCATTTTTTGGCGGACAAAGAGCAAGAGGCGAGATAGTTTCTAGTCGTTTCTCGAAATTGCTAACGCAATTTCTGTTTCTCGGTTGAATCCTCTAAACTATCAACTATCAACTATCACCTATAACCTCTTGCGAGTATTATTCATTATTCATTCTTTATTGTTTATTACAAAAGAAAAGGCATCCCAAGAAGGAACGCCTTTTCTTATCGATGTTGTAGAATTATGCCTCTTTTTCGTCGGCTTCTACAATGCCTTTTTTCTTATTCTTCAGACGATTGAGTTCGTAGGTGATTGGCGTAGCAACGAACAGCGTAGAATAAACGCCTTCGATAACGCCCAGCATGATGCCAAACACAAATCCGCGGATTGTTTCGCCGCCAAAGATGAAGATGGTGATCAATACCACAAACGTACTCAACGAGGTGCTGAATGTACGGCTTAAGGTTGAATTAAGAGCCTCGTTGATGGTGCGACCAAAGGCGCGTTTCGGATAGAGTCCAGCA
>CAVHRT010000035.1:0-6390 GCA_963638355.1 Flexilinea sp.
CCTTTGTAAGGGCCAATGGCGTTGTTGTGCTGAATGCGATAGCCCATGTTGGTCTGCACGCGACCCTGATCGTCCACCCAATTCACGCGAAACGAAATGATGCGATCGGGAATGCAAAGACGCTCTATCAGATTGGCTTTTTCAAATTCGGGGTGACGATTATAGACATCTTCAATCGAAGTCAACACCTCGCGCACAGCCTGAATGTACTCTGGCTCGTTCGGGAAACGGCGCTGCAAGTCGTCAATAACTTTTTGAGTCTCCATTTACTGAAAAATTAAGTGGTGAAAAAATTGTTTGTTCAAAATTTCGGTGCAAAAATACTTTTTTTTTCAGAAAATGATCTGAAAATATGGTGTAAAAATCGACAAAAATCCGCTTTTTTTGTTCGCATTTCACTATACGAAATTTTTTGCCTAATTTTGCACGATTTTTTCGACAGAGAAAACGATGGAAATTATCACTACAAAAAATGAACTTGCACGCTGCGTAAACGACTGCAAAAAAGCGGGTTTGCGCATCGGATTTGTGCCAACCATGGGCGCGCTTCACGAGGGTCATCTCTCGCTTGTGCGTCGCGCTGTTTCGGAAAACGACCGCTGTTTTGTGAGCGTTTTCGTCAATCCAACGCAATTTAACGACAAAAACGACCTCGCCAACTATCCGCGCACGCTCGATGCCGATGCCAAACTGCTCGAATCGGTTGGCTGCAGCGTGGTTTTTGCGCCGTCGCCCGACGAAATGTACGACGCCAACGAGATGAACACCACTTTCGAGTTCGATTTTGGCGGTCTCGACCAAGTGATGGAGGGCAAATTTCGCCCAGGGCACTTCAATGGCGTGGTGCAAGTGGTGAGCAAACTTTTCCGCCTTGTGCAGCCTGATAAAGCCTATTTTGGCGAAAAAGATTTTCAACAACTCGCCATCATTCGTCGCATGGTGCGTGTCATGCAGTTCCCAATCGAAATTGTGGGCTGCCCCATTGTGCGCGAAGAGAGCGGACTCGCACGCAGCAGCCGCAACGCATTACTCACTGCCGAACAGCGCAAAACGGCCGCTCACATAGCCGCCGTGCTGAAAGAAAGCACCACTTTCGCGCTCGAAACTTCGGTGGCCGATCTGCACGATGCCGTGGTGGCAGCCATCAATCGCAAAGAGGGCTTGGAGGTGGAATATTTCTCCATAGTCGATAGCGACACGCTGCAAGCTATCGAAAAATGGGACGAAGCCGAGCATGTAACTGGCTGTATCACAGTCTATTGCGGTAAAATACGACTCATCGACAACATTCGCTACAAATAACCCTTGTTACACCAATAGCCTGAAATGGTCAAACTCTACAACGAAAATCCGAATCCGAAAATAATTGCTCACATAGCCGAAATTTTGCGCAACGGTGGCATCATCATCTACCCAACCGACACGGTCTACGCCATCGGTTGCGATATGTTTCAACCGCGCGCCATCGAAAAAATTTGCCAATTCAAAGGTGCCGATCCGCGCAAAGCCATGCTCGCCATGGTGTGCCACGACTTGAGTTCGGCTAGCGAATTTGCCAAAATCGACAACCAAATTTTCCCAATCCTGAAACGCAATCTGCCCGGCAGCAATCGACTCCCGAAACTCTTCAAAGATCGCAAAACCATCGGCATTCGCATACCGAAAAATAACATCGTCAGCGCCATCACCGAAGCACTCGGAAATCCGCTGATGACCGCATCAATCAAAGATCTCGACCTATCGGAATACGAAACCGACCCCGAACTACTGCAAGAAAAATATGGTCACATGACCGACATCATCATCAACGGCGGCATGGGCGGCACCACGCCATCGACCATTGTCGACTGCACCAGCGGCGAACCGCAAATCACGCGACAGGGACTTGGCGTTCTCGCAGAATAATTTTTCTGAAAAATTTTGTCGAAAGATATTTTTTTTCTACATTTGCAGCCAAAATAATTCCACCCGAAAATCTAAAAAATCAACCCAATATGAAACACGTTGTTAGAAGCATTCTAATCGTTGCAATCGCCTTTCTGGCCTACATTTGCGTGATGAGCATCGTTACGCCAATTCGTTTCGAAAACGAGCGCAATCGCCGCGAAAAAGTTGTCATTTCGAACCTGATTAACATTCGCAAGGCGCAAATCGAATACAAAAATCAAATGGGCTGCTATACCGCAAGTTGCGACACGCTCATCGATTTCATCAAAAATGGCAAAATGCCCGTGGTTTTGAAAGAAGGCACGCTCACCGACGATCAGTTGAAAGCTGGTCTTACCGAAGCCAAAGCCCTGAAAATTGTGAAATCGGGCAACCAAAAAGAGATCGCAGCCAATGGTCTCGAAGGTTTCCGCCGCGACACCTCGTATGTTAGCGTCTACGAAAGCCTCTTCGCAAGCACCATTCCAGCCGACCAAATCGACCAAATGGTGGTTGTGCCTTTCTCGGGCGGACAACGCTTCGAAATGGCTGCATCGTCGTTCACCAACGCCAAATCGGGCACGGTAGTTCCGCTGTTCGAGGCGCGCGCGCCATACGACATGTACCTTAGCGACCTCGACCGCCAAGAGCTGATCAACCTGAAAGACCAAAAACGCCAACTCGAAAAGTTCCCTGGTCTGAAAGTTGGCTCTATCGACGAACCCAACAACAACGCTGGCAACTGGGAATAAATCGAAATTCCCCATCAATACCGAAAAAAATTGCTGATTGTGCCAGTCGCAGTCAGCATTTTTTAATTGATAGTTGACAATTGATGATTGACAATTTTTGCAGCCCGCTGTTGAAACCGACAATCTGAAATCTGAAATTTTGCGATAAGCGAGAGCAAAATCAAACTCGTTTGTTTTGCCGAGCGTAGCAAAAATCAAGTGAAATCTGAAATTTGAAATATGAGGATCGTTAGTGGAAAATTTCGCGGTCGACACTTCACACCGCCAAGCAACATCACGGCGCGCCCAACGACCGATTTCGCCAAAGAGAGCCTTTTCAATGTGCTTTCGGGCTACATCGATCTCGATGGCGCCACCGCACTCGATCTTTTTTCTGGCACGGGAAGCATCAGTTTCGAGTGCGTGTCGCGCGGCTGCCTGCATGTGAGTGGCGTGGAGATGAGCGAACGGCACATCGCCTTCATCAAAAAAACGGCTGCCGACCTCAAAATCGACAACCTGCGCATCTATCGCAGCGATGTGTTCCGCTTTCTCGATGTAAACAACGAAATGTTCGATCTGATTTTTGCCGATCCGCCGTATCAAATGCCCGAAATCGCCACTATTCCAGATTGCATTTTTGCAAAAAATCGTCTGCGCGAAGGCGGAATTTTCGTTCTCGAACATGGCAAAAATAACTCGTTCACCGAACACCCACACTTCGTCGAGCACCGCAACTATGGCAATGTGCATTTTAGCTTTTTTAGATGATAAACGATTGATAATCAGAAAATTATAAAACAAAATCAATACAACTATGACACTTTTCGATCAAATTAGCGACGACATCAAAAAAGCGATGTTGGCGCGTAACCACGCCGAGTTGGAGGCTTTGCGTGGCATCAAAAAAGAATTTCTCGAGGCCAAAACCGCCAAAGGCAGCAATGGCGACCTTTCGGACGAGCAGGCGCTGAAAATTCTTCAGAAAATGGCAAAACAGGGCAAAGATGCTGCCGCGCTTTTTGTGGAGCAGAAACGCCAAGACTTGGCCGACGAATATCTGGCGCAAGTGGCTGTGTATGAGCGCTATCTTCCAAAACCGATGGATCCTGCTGAACTCGAAGCCGCCGTGCGTGCCATCATCGAACAGGTTGGCGCAAAATCGCCTCAAGAAATGGGCAAAGTGATGGGCGTGGCATCGAAGCAGTTGGCTGGCAAAGCCGAAGGTCGCGCCATTTCCGAAATGGTAAAACGCATTTTAGCTTCGCTTTAATCGCTGATTGAACGACAAAAAAACGGTGCTGAATTTTTGGTTCAGCACCGCTTTTTATTAGGCTCGTCCGTCGATTATCCGATTTCGATGGTGCGTTGCGCTTTCTTAATCTCTTTCTCCGACAGTTTCGGAAGAGCGATGTTCAGCACGCCATTTTCCATAGTGGCTTTAATCTCGTCTTTGTTCACATTGTCGGGCAGAATCATGGTCTGCTCAAACTTCGAATAAGCAAACTCGCGGCGCAAGTACAAAACATCCTTTTCATTTTCCTCTTTTTTCTCCTCTTTCTTCTCGAGCGAAATGATCAGGTTGTTGTCCTCATCGATGCGTACGCTGAAATCCTCTTTCGTCATGCCAGGTGCGGCAACCTCAACGTTGTAAGCGTTTTCGGTCTCTTTCACATTGATGGCTGGAGTGTTGTTCATGCGCGGCATAAAATCGTTGTCGAACAAGTCGCTGAAAATCGACGGTAGCCAATTGTTTTGATTTCTTCTTACGAGTGTCATAGTTGTTTCCTCCAATTATTTGTTTTTATTTTTTTTGTTTCATTTTTCCGAGGCTCTTTCTGAACCTCGTTCGCCATATATTTTGCAAACCCCGTGCCATGCCAAAAATCGCCCCATATTCATCAAAATCTACCAAAAATGGCATATTTTGCTGACAAAATGGCAGAAAATAATGAAATCTTAGCTGACAAAATGGCAGTTTGTGAATTTTCGAGCTACCGCACTGCCCATCTGTAACGCGTTAAACTTATCAACTTGACAACTCATCAACTCGTCAACTTTTTTGTATCTTTGCAGTCCCAAATTTGCACCGACTTTTTTATGAAGCCGATTGAAGTTTTCAAATCATACATTCCTTTTTATAAGCGCAATCTCAAGGTGGCGTTGCCAGTGATGTTGTCGCAGTTGTGCGTTGGCATTGTGCAGTTGGTCGATTCCATCATGGTGGGACATCTTGGCACGGTTGAGCTGGCGGCGGTGGCGTTTGCTTCGTCGGTCTTCGCCATTGGCAACTGCTTTGCAATGGGTGTGCTGTTTGGGCTTACGCCGTTGGTCGGTCAGGCCTATGTGCGCGAACAACACGATGTCTGCTCACGACTTTTTCAGAATGCATTTCTGCTGGCGCTCATTTCGATGGCGCTAGTCTGCGTGTTGTTGCTGGCGGCCATGTGGCTCATGCCTTTCATGGGGCAGGATGCGCAAGTGGTGGAGTTGGCGCAACCCTATTTCCTCACGCTCATTTTGAGCATGATTCCGCAACTTCTCTTCCTCACTTTCAAGCAATTTTACGAAGGACTTGGCGATACCAAAACTGCCATGTGGATTACCATCGTCACCATTTTTGTGAATGTCTTCTTCAACTATGTGCTGATTTTTGGCAAGTGGGGATTCCCGTTCTGGGGCGTGTTTGGCGCGGGCGTTGCTACGCTCATCGCGCGAATGATTTCGCCCGTGATCTTCCTTGTTGCCATGCGCTGCCGCAAACAGTGGTGGGGTTATATGAGGGCGTTCCGTTGGAGTCGTTTTAGTTGGACTGAATTGCGCAATCTCTTGCATCTTGGCTTGCCCATTTCGGGGCAATTGCTGCTCGAAGTAACCTCGTTTTCGCTCATGGGAATAATGGTTGGCTGGCTTGGCGCAGTGCCTTTGGCGGCCAATCAGGTGGCGATAAATCTGTCGAACATGAGTTTCATGGTGGTGCTTGGCATTGGCTCTGCTACGACCATTCGCGTGAGTCACCAAATTGGCGCGCGCGACTACAAAGCCATGACCATGGCGGCCTCTGCATCGGTGCATTTGGCCATCTTTTTCGAGGTGATCACCGCTTTGCTCTTCATCTTCTTCGGTCGTGCCATGATGACCATTTTCACCACCGATCCTGAAGTGATTGAGCTCGGCGCAAAAATCTGCATTTTCGTAGGTTTGTTCCAAATTTTCGATGGTTTGCAAGCGGTCGGCATCGGCATTTTGCGCGGTCTCACCGATGTGCGCGTCATCATGCGCAACGCCTTCATTGCCTACATCGTTATTTGCCTGCCGCTAGCATATCTTTTCACTTTCACGCTGGGCATGGGCGCGCCGGGTGTCTGGGCTGCGTGCATCGTTGGCATTGGCACAGCTGCAATTCTGTACCACGCCCGCTACCACAAAATTCGCCGCCAAAAATTCGACGAACTGCAGTAAAGCGGTTGTTTTTCTGGGAAGTTTTTGGGTTTTGAAATTGCTGCCGCAATTTCTGTTCTTATCTGACTTTTTGTGTTTGAATTTGTAATCCGTGAAAAAAAATGGACGCGTGCGATGTATCCCTACATCATAATTTTTTTAATTTTCATTTTTCTCTCGCAATTGTTTATAAAAAAATTGCTATCTTTGCAGCGCAAATATCGCCACAAGTGTGTGGTTATGTATGAAAAATAGCGTTTGCTATTGTTCTATTCACGCAGAAACGTAGGAA
>CAVHRT010000035.1:6421-15456 GCA_963638355.1 Flexilinea sp.
AGTGTGTGGTAATGTATGAAAAATAGCGTTTGCTATTGTTCTATTCACGCAGAAACGTAGGAAATTTCATCGGGAATTAAGGACAAGTCGAGCAACGCCCGCAATTCGTGGGCGTGACTTGTATTCCTGAGGTATCCTACGACCGCTGCGTGAGCAAGTTATGCTCGCGTTTTTTTATTGCCTTTTATAATGTGGTGTGTAGGTGTTCCGATGCACGCTAACAAAAATAACCTAAAATTATACCTCCGTGCGGACAACGGGAAAACAAAAACTGTATCTCTATGAAAAACACAAAACTTTTTGCAGCCCTATGCTGCACTGCAATGCTTTTTGCAGCGTGCGAGAAAAATGAGGACAAAATTAGTTACGACCCAGATGCTATTGCTGAATATGATTTAAGTGTCGTTACCGAAGGCGATCTGACTATTTCTGGCTCTGAAAATGGACACAATTACGCCGATCTTGGTTTGAGTGTGAAATGGGCAACCATGAATGTGGGTGCAACTGCGCTCGAAGAGTATGGTAATAATTATGCTTGGGGCGAAACAACTACGAAAGATACCTACAATTGGTCAAATTACAAATTTGCCAAAGGAAACTATTCTACGCTTACCAAGTATTGCAACGACGCAACTTATGGTTATCTTCAAGAAGATGGTAAACGTTTTACGGATAATTTAATAACTCTCGAAACCGCAGACGATGCTGTGGCTGCCAACTGGGGCGGTAAATGGCGCATGCCAACTGTAGACGAGTGGAACGAGTTAATCAGCAACTGCACTTTGACTTGGTCGACTTTGAACGATAAAGTGGGATACGAGGTAAAAGCCACCAATGGCAATTCAATATTTATTCCTGTGTCAGATGCCTCCAACGCAGACGGGAAAATATACGGTTACTATTGGTCGAGTTCGCTCTGCACAAACAACCCAAGTTATGCACAGTATGTATATTTCCACTATTATACTAAAACCATATATGACGAAAACAAGGAGCAAGATATTGTTTACTATATTTGCAGTCACTGCGCGCTCAACAATAGTCTCCGCTACTGTGGGTACGCTGTTCGCCCTGTCGTAGCAGAGTAATTTGGCAATCGCATAAAAATAGTAGGGACGTGGCATGCCGCGTCCCTATTTTTTGTTGTCGCACGGGATTGGTAATTCGAAAACCGCACTCTTTCTCTCACCTATAACCTCTCACCTATAACCTCTCACCTCTCACCTATAACCTATAACCTCTCAATCGTCTTTACTCCTTTGTCCTTACTCTTTACTCCAAAAAAACAACGACCACCCGTTGGGGCAGCCGTTTGTTTCTATTTTGCAGGGTGATTATTTGTACATAAAACGCTTGATGCTGCGTTTTGGCGTCTTTTCGAACTCCTTGGTAACCTGCTCCATGGCGGCAATGCGGCAGAAGGCAGGCAGCAGTTTGTTCACGCGTTGGCGCGTCTCTTCGAGGAACTCGGCCATGCTCTTGCCGGGCTGCGTCTTTTTCAGTTGCTCCTCGTCGACAAATGTGAGCGCGGTGAGTTTGCCATCGCGATCAACAACGAGCGATTCCACTACGCAAGGCATGTTGTTCAGCTTGCCCTCAATTTCTTCGGGGTAGATGTTTTGTCCCGAAGGACCGAGAATCATGCTCTTCGAACGTCCACGAATAGAGAGGTTGCCCTGTTTGTCCATCACGCCAAGGTCGCCTGTGCGCATCCAGCCATCGGCAGTGAAAATGGCTTTTGTGGCGGCTTCGTTTTTGTAGTAACCGAGCATCACATTGTCGCCTTTCACCAAAATCTCGCCCACTTTGCGTTGCGGATTCTCCGAATCGATGCGCACTTCGAGCCTATCGACGGGTTTGCCGCACGAACGGTGTTTGAACTTCGGCCAATCTTCGTAGCAAACCAGCGGACCGCATTCGGTCATGCCGTAGCCCACGGTGAATGGGAAATGAATGGCTTTCAGAGCATTTTCTACTTCGTGATTGAGTGCCGCACCGCCAATAATCAGGTGGCGAAGGTTGCCGCCAAAGGCATTCATCAGTTGTTCGTACACTTTTTTGTGCAGAATGCAGTTGATGCCCGGCGTGTGCCAAAGTACTCTGATAAATGGTTTGTGAATGACGGGGAAAATCTTCGATTTGAACACTTTTTCGATGACCAGCGGAACCACCAGCATCATATAAGGGTGTACGTCCGACAGCGCTTTCATCAGCACGGCAGGCGATGGCGTTTTGTTCAACACCGTGATGTGCGTGCCGCCAGCCACTTGGTACATCACTTCGATGGCCAAGCCGAACATGTGCGCCATTGGCAACATCGAGAGCAGACGATCGTCGGAACTGTTCGGAATGCGCTCTTGGCTGAATTGCATGTTCGAGTCGATGCTGCGCCAGCTGAGCACTACGCCTTTCGGATCGCCCGTGCTGCCCGATGTGTAGTTGATCAGCATTGGCGTTTCGGGCGAAAAACGCGGATATTTCACCAATTCGGGTTTCAATCCTTCGGGAAAATGCGTTTTGTAGATCTTTTCGCGACGGTCGAATGCTTTGGCAACTTCGTCGTTGGCGGAGTAGAGCAGCGTGGAATCCTCGATGGAGATGATAGCCTGCAAATTTGGCATGTTGGCAGGCGTGATGTTTTTCCAAACCACTGGACCGACCAAAAATAGTTTCGAGTCGCTGTGGTTTACGAGTGCTTCAATGCTTTCGGTGCTAAAATCGCACAGAATAGAGACTGCCACGCAGCCGTAGCTGATTGTTGCCAGATAGTTGATGGCCCAGAGCGAACTATTGCGACCGCAGAGTGCTACTTTGTCGCCTTGCTGCAGCCCGAGGCTCTCGAACATGGCGTGAAGGTGCGCAATTTTGTCGGCCATCTCGCCATAGGTAAATGCTACATCGCTGCCGTAGTCGTCGAACGATGGCGCGTCCCAGTTTTTACGAATAGAATTCTCGAAATAATCGAGGAAATGTTTTCTTTCCATAGTCCTAGTTGATTAGTTGATAAGTTGACAAGTTTAATGCATTAATTAGGCTATGCGGATGACTATAATTTCCCCTTTTTGTAGCCTGTTTGATTACCGAAAGTCGTAGTCATAGTCAAAAGTCATAGTTAATTTGCAACTTAATACTTGTTACTGATTTTTTTTCGGCGCAAAGGTAAAAATTTTTTTTGCGATGAGTGTAAAATGGGGGTTCATTTATTGTAGATTAACGCGTTTTTAACATTTTGTGTTGGGACGAAAAATTGATAATTTTGCATTACGTTGTATATACAACGTGCGCACAATGTATATACATTGTATATACAACGTGCGCACAAAAATCTCGCCACCAAAATGTGGGATTTTAACTTTTCCGGCTGATTAACGACGCGGTTTGGGCTGTCGTGGTACTTTGCCGCCAATGCCGATGGCGTTGCCTCCGCGCGTTACCACATCTATCAGTTTTGAGGTGAGTTCTTGAATCTGCGTATTCTCTTTTTTCGACGATTTGGCAGTGGCGGTTTGCTCTGTTTGTGCCGATTCGTCGGAGGTTTCGGTAGCCGATTCATCGATTATGTCGAACGGAATGCGGCGCGAACGCACCACTGCGCGAACAAACACGGTGATGGCCGATGTGGTGGTCATACCAAACTGGTCGCAGAGTTCGGTGAACTGCTTTTTTAAGTCCTCGTCGAGGCGAATGTTGATGGTGGAGTTTTTCATAATTATCTGATTATGAACGAATTAACTACGAAACATGAAATATACTGCGCCAATCATACAGAGCATAGCCCACAGGTAGTCGAGTTTGAGCGATTGGTGCATGTAGAACACCGAAAACAGCACAAAAACCGACAGTGTGATAACCTCTTGAATGATTTTGAGTTGCGGTAGCGTGTAGACAGTGTAGCCGATGCGGTTGGCGGGCACCATCACAAGGTATTCGCATAGGGCAATGCCCCAACTGGCCAGCGCGGCGACCCACCAAGCCTTGTCGCTCATGGTGCGCAGGTGGCCGTACCACGCGTAAGTCATAAAACAGTTGGACACGACCAACATCAGAATGGTAAGAATGTAAGCGTTCATGGTTAGTTAAAAAGTGAAAAGTTATGATGACTGCAAAATTACGAAAATTTCATCAGAATGGGCAAAAAAAGAAGCGCTCCGTGAAGGAACGCTCCAATTTATTTTTCTTCTCTAGCGGATTATTTCACGATTTCGAGCAGCTCGACTTCGAAAATAAGGGTAGAGTAGGGCTTGATGGCGCGTTGCTCGCGTGAGCCGTATGCCAACTGTTGCGGAATGTAGAGGCGCCATTTCGAGCCGACGGGCATCAGTTGCAGAGCCTCGGTCCAGCCAGCGATGACTTGTTTCACGCCAAATTCGGCAGGTTGTTTGCGCTCAACCGAGCTGTCGAACACGTTGCCGTCGATTGTGGTGCCGTGGTAGTGCACTTTTACGCGCGAATCGGCAGTTGGCACAGCGCCTTTGCCCTCTTTCAGCACTTCGTATTGCAAGCCGCTAGCCAATGTTACGATGCCCTCTTTTGTGCCATTGTCGATGAGCCATTGCTCGTTTTCGAGTTTCCACTCGGCATATTTGCGGGCGGTGCGTTGTTCGTTAATCTCTTCGATGGTTTTGCCGGCATCTTCGTAAACGCTGTCGTCGCTAGCATTGAAACCAGCCACGAAACCAGCGATGTAGTTTTTCTCGCTGAAGGTGATGGTAGAATCGCCATCTTGAACTTCAGTTACGAAGTGAGGAATGAACTGGTCTTTCACTTGTTGACCAACTTGCATGCCCACGTTGTAGGCTTTTTCGGAATCGCTCAGGTTGCTAGTGGCTTTCAGGAAACCTTTCAAGAAAGCATCGGTTTGGGCAGAGTCGACGCCCATGTGAACGAGGTATTCGCGCAGTCCGCGTGTGGTGTTCACACCATAGTAGTAGGCCAGCGAGTCGGCTTCGGTTTCGAGTTTGGCTTTTGGTGCGCTGTTGCACGACGAAAAGCTCAGCATTGCAGTTGCTACAAGGGCAACGCTAAAAATTTTTGTTTTCATTGTTATTTTGATTTTAATTATCTAATTTCCAATTGTTTAATTAGTTTGGTTGCTGCAGTGATTGTGGTTTTGTAAGGTTTTTGCAGCGAACTTTCTCAATCGCAGAAACCCGTCTTTATTCTTTTGTCTTTATTCTTTACTCTCTTACTCACTTCACAATATCGAGCAGTTCTACATCGAAAATGAGTGCCGAGTGTGGTTTGATGACGCTGCCAGCACCGTGTGCGCCGTAGGCCAGTTCGCTTGGAATGAACAGACGCCATTTGGAGCCGACGGTCATCAGTTGCAGTGCTTCGACCCAGCCCGCGATGACTTGTTTTACGCCAAATTCGGCAGGTTCGCCGCGCTGAATAGAGCTGTCAAAAACCGTGCCATCGATCAGGGTGCCGTGGTAGTGCACGCGAACGCGGTCGTTGGCGGTTGGGCGCGCACCGTTGCCCTCTTTCATTACCTCGTATTGCAGTCCGCTGGGCAGCGTTTTCACCTCGGGGCGTTTGGCGTTTTTGGCTAGAAATTCCTCGCCTGCCTTGCGCACATCGGCGTAGGCTGCAGCCTCTTCGGCATCTTTTTTAGCGAAATAGTCGTTGACGAGCGCTTGTGCCTCGTGAACCGAAACTTCGGGGCGTTGACCCTCGCACATGGCTTCGATGCCTTTTGCAAAATCGGCATAGTTGATGCCTTTCACGCCGCTTTGGCGCAGGCTTTGCCCGAAGAGCAAGCCCAGAGAATAACTCAGTTTGTCCATTTTTCTTGTTTCTTTGTTTTTTATTTTCAGGCTGCAAAGGTACGAAAAAAGTGCGACATGGGAAAGTTGGAAGTTAGGAGTGAGGAATTAGGAGTGGGTGGATTTCTAATTTCTAGATTTCTGGTTTGAATAGTATCTGAATTTCTAGTTGTTTTTCGAATTGCTATCGCAATTTCTGTTTTTTGGTTTGTAGGGACGCGGCACGCCACGTCCTACTGGTCTTGTGTGAATAATTTCTCTATAAATTGCCTTGCTTAAATCCAACATAGATTCCACCCCTCCGCCAGTTTCTCCTTGTACCACTGACTTTTCTTGATGGCTTCTACTTCCTCCCTGCTCATGTATCTCGGTCTTGGCATTGCCATAGTTGAATGTGTTTTAGAATGTTTAACTTACAACGACCACAGAAATTTGTATATCTGGTCGGCAAGGGTTGCAATCACAAGTATTCGCGAACCTTTGGGCAGCTTGGCTTTTAGGCTCGTTTTGTAAACTTTTTGCGGCTGCACATTCACAGTTGGGAAACCTTCGACCTCTAATTCGTTGGACTTTCCGTTTATGTCGATGTAGTAGAATTTCACCGAATTTTCGCCAAATTGTATGGCGTTTTTTTGCTTGTTCATCAAAAGAAAGTTGAAAGTAATTGCCTTTTTTGTAACCATTGTGTCCACAGCCAAGTAAAGGCAACTGTCGTTGTAGTACAGCGAGCGTCTGCCGTTTGCTGTGGCGATGTTTGGCTTTTTCGCGGGATTTTCTTTTGGCGTAGGTTTGGTGACGTTAGAATTTGCGCTTGTGTTAGTTTTCACTTGTGGCTTCGCTGTTTGTGCTGGTTTTCCGGGCTTGGTTATGGCATTTGCTGCGAGCAAAAGTTTGTCCCAAGTGAAGGTGTAATCGGTGCCATCGAGTTTGAATGTCAGATTGTGTTGCAGCGTTTTTCGTTCGGGCTTCACGTTCACGTAGCACTTTATCGACGAAAATGGCGGAATGTCGGTCGGCTGAATGTAGTATTCCATTCGTTCCTGCACAGCGCTTGCATCGTTTGCATCGATGCGATCGCTCATTCTCGAAACGGCTTCGACTTGCTCTTCGACCTGAAGTCGCGCAAGCTCTGGATCGTAAATCTCAACTTTGCCTTTGGTCGTTGCAACTACTCTGTCGTTTTGGTCGACATAATTTGTGGTAACATCTACTGTGGCTGTGCCGTTGCTGTTGTCGAGGCTCGAGGCCGCGCCCATCAGCAATCCGAGAAAAATTGCGCCAACCATCTGCCGTGCCTCTATCTTGCTCTGATATTGCTCTGGCGAAAGCACATCGGCGTCGGTCAGCGTGGTATCGTTGAGCAAAACTTTCGATGTGATGTCGCTTGGCTCGATGTGAATGGTGTTTGGCGTGCAGTTGTCGATGCTGATGTAGTAGCGAATGTAGCGGCCATAGTCGGTAACTTTTTCAGGATGTATCGATAGTTGAATGCCGTTTATCGCATATTTTTCGAGACCATAAGAACCATCGATGCGATTTTGTGGCGTAACTTTTTCTTTCGCCACAGAGTGGTCGGAATTCTTCAGGCGATATTTCATGCCGTCGTATTCTGCATTTGAGTAATCGCTAGCGTAGTTCCCGTTGTCGTACTCCGTTTCCATGCGAAAGCGATTTTGTGCATCGCCAATCACTCTTGTGCCGTGTTCGCGTCCATTCACATAGTTCGTACTTTTGGCGAGATTCCCGTTTGAATAATATTCGGTGTATTTGCCATTGAGAACTTCGTTTTTGTACTGCGCAAAAATGGCGAGTTTTCCATCTTTGAAATACTTGTAATAATCGCCCGAAAGTTGGCTATCGGCATAGTTGCATTTAATGTGAATGCCGCCGTTGGGGTAATATTCAATGTACTGCCCATTTTTGTAGCCATCTTTGTACTGAGCGAAAATTTCCAGCGTGCCATCGCTTAGATATTTGTAGTAATCGCCTGAAAAATAGCCATTTGCAAGCGTACTTTTAACGCGAACATTGCCGTTGAGGTAGTACGATTTATATTCGCCGTGCAGCACCGTTTTCTTGTCGTCCATCTTGTCGATGCTCTTGAAACCGCCTTCGCTTATTAGGTTGTCTTTCGAATCGAACAGGCGGGTTTTGTTGCCAAATTGTTTCGAACGCGACACAATGCGGTAGTAGGTGCAAAATTCTTTGCTTGCTACACCTTTGAAATCGCTGTCGTAATAGTAAGTCTCGGCCGAAATTGTGCGGTTGAAGCTTGCAATGATGCAAAAAAGTATGGTCAAATAAGTGTGTTTCATAATGAAGTGTGTTTTTTGAAGATTAGAATTTTTTTGATTTAAGCAGAAGCGGATACAACGCTTGCAAATCGCTCTGCAGTTGAACGAAATTTTCGGTCTTTTCCAAAGTCTCTTCGTTCATATACAGTCGTTTCGAGACCTCAATCATCAGCGAATGATAATTGATTGGAACTTCTACAGTTTTGCTACAGGAAAATGGTGTGTTGAGACCGACTTTGTAACCTTTTTCTTTGAAATAATCCGCTACAACCTGCAGCGTGTCGTCGCTAGGGCGCGACCAATCGTCGTTGTAACCGAGGCAGATGTCGATGTCGCTAGGCTCGGGACAAAGTGCAGTAGGCGATGTCGAAAAACTGTGGCAGTCTATCAGCAAAACGGGAGGGTGATAGAATGATTCGCGTCCATTGGTGCTACACTCCATCAATAAATCTTCCAATGCTCGCTGGTGTGCCATGTAGTAATCATAACACGTGTTCCGAGCGCGAACAGCATTGTAGTACCACTTTCCAAAGCTTAACATGCAGATGCCTAATGTTGGTCCAAAGGGGTCATCCTTATTTAGAAACTTCTTTTCCAATGGATCGTGAGCCAATCGTTCAACGTCACAGATTGCGCGATTCCATTGGAACACAATCGATTTGATCCGTTCGTTTTCTTCAGACGGGACGAACAGTTCATCGGTATACCAGTCGATAAATGGTCGTGCTAATTTTTGAATGCTTGGCTCTACCACTGGTATTGAAGAAGTAACATAAGGGTTAGGCGCACGCCAAAAAGCACCTGGCACTCTCGATTTGGAGTGCGGCACATGCAGAACAATACTTGAATAGGGAGCTTCGTAGGAGTTTTTTGGTTCGGCAGACTCCTTGGCTGCCAGACTGTTGTAAGACATAAATTAAAAATTTAAGGGTTATGCCTTCTGTCTGGGACGAGCAGTCGAACCGCAAGTGCCATT
>CAVHRT010000036.1:0-824 GCA_963638355.1 Flexilinea sp.
GAATTACAGTTAGAACAATGCGTTTTTTCATTACAAATTGATTTACCTTTTTTTCTTCAACAATAAGATTTTCAGCCTGCTAAGAGATTATCAGACACATTTGCAAATATAGCACTTCTTTCCGAAGAATGCAAATGAAAAATGCGACTTTTCGAAAAAAAAAATCGCAATCAACTGAACATCAGGAAAATAGCGCAGCCCGCCAACCTGAAAGCTTTAACTTGTAACCCGAAACCTAATTCAACTCCGTTGCCAGAATATGTTCGAGTTGCTCGGCGGTGATGTTGAGCGAAAATTTGCCATCGCGCGCCAGCGAAATGGTGCCAGTCTCTTCCGAAACAATAATGGCCAACGCATCGGTGCGCTCCGAAATGCCCAACGCCGAACGGTGACGCAGTCCAAGGTGCTTCGGCACATCAGGATTTTGCGACACAGGCAAAATGGCGCCCGCTGCCATCACACGACCATCGGCCAAAATCATGGCACCATCGTGCAGCGGACTATTTTTGAAGAATATGTTTTCGATCAGTCGCGTGTTGACATCGGCATTCACCACATCGCCCGACTCGATGTACTGCTGCAGACTCTCGTTGCGCTGAATCACAATGAGCGCGCCCGTCTTGGTTCGCGCCATATCGCGGCACGCCAGCACAATGTGCATAATCGGATAGGTAGTTTTCGTCTCCTCACCTTCGCTGATATGAAACATTTTCTTTATCCAGCGCATCGAGCGTGTCTTGCTATGCGAACCAATGCGCGAAAAAAATCGCCGGATCTCGTTCTGAAAAATCACTATCAAGCCAATCACACCAACTGCCACAACC
>CAVHRT010000036.1:921-15229 GCA_963638355.1 Flexilinea sp.
GCCGACGAAAATGTTGCCTGCGCCCATGTTTTTCATCAGTTTGTACACGCCAAACATCAGTAGCGCCACAAGCACAATATCGATTACATCTTTTATTCCAAATGCTAGTTCCATTTTCTTTAGTTGATGAGTTGAAAAGTTTAACGATTTAGTCAGGGTCTGTAGGGTAAAATCCTATTTTTTCATTTGAAGATTTGAAAATTTGAAGATTAAAAGCAACTGCACTTTTTGCAGTTAACTGTTTAATTATCAATTGTCAATTGTCAATTATCAATTAAAAAATTTCTCACTCCTCACTCCTAATTCCTAACTTAAATCGCTCCGCGATTTTTATCGTCTGCACCGCCTCTTTCACATCGTGAACGCGCAAAATGTGTACTCCACCCTGCAATGCAAGCATATTGGCGGCAGTGGTGGCATTCAGCGCATCGGCTGGCGCAATTCCGAGCGGCTTGCAGAGCATCGATTTGCGCGAAAGTCCAGCCAAAATTGGCGAATGGAACACTTCAAACAGTCGCAAATTGCGCAACAGCGACCAATTTTGTTCCAACGTCTTGCCAAAGCCAAATCCCGGATCGATTATTATCTCTTTGTCGAAGCCAAGCGCACGCAATTCTGCAATTTTCTGCGCAAAATAGCGCAAAACCGATGGCAAAAAATGCTCATCATCAGGCAAAGTCTGCTGCATATTCGGGAAACCATAAGCATGCGTAAGTACATACGGCACTTGCAACCGCGCCACGGTGGGCAACATTTTTTCATCCATGCAGCCGCCCGAGACATCGTTCACTAGCGCCACGCCAAACTCGCTAACGGCACGCTCAGCCACGCTCGCTCTGAAAGTATCGACCGACAGCGGCAGATCGGCATATTTCCGCCTGATTGCCGTCAACGCCCAACAGACGCGCTGCCACTCATCCTCTTCCGAAGGGAAATCGGCCTGCGGACGCGTGGAACAGCCCCCCACATCAATTATTGCAGCGCCATCGGCTACCGCCTTATCGACATGCGCCATGAGCGACTGCTCCGTAGTGGAGCGACTTTCAGCCCAAAACGAATCGGGCGTAGCGTTCACTATGGCCATCACCACGGGCGTCACCAAATCGATCGGTTTCCCGTTTAACACAATAATCGGAGCCTGCATTGCGTTATACTTAAAAAGCCCACAAAATTACACAAAAAATCTCGAGAAAAGGCTCGCTTGCATATTTTTTTGAAAAAAAGAGCGAAAACGCTTGTTGATTGAAAAAAATAGCGTAAATTTGTGGTCGCATTTTAGCTAAATGTTTTCCAGATGAAACTTACGACTAAACTCATCGGCTTTTGCGCCGTAGCTACAGCGCTAACTGCTTGTGGCAACAAGACTTCGCTGCCAACCGAGTACTCAGAAAAAACCGGTTTCGACTACAATAGTCCTGAGACTGGCTACTTCGAAGTACACAGCGTTTACGAAGGAAAAATTCCTCCAGGTTGCGTCTACATTTCGACCATGACCACGGTGAAAGGTTCGAACAGCGACCCTGTTTCGGGGCCAAACAACAACGCCAAACGCCGCATCAGCAACAGCGGTTATTTCATGGACGAATACGAAGTAACCAACCTCAACTGGCGCGAATATGTGGCTTGGATTAGTGGTGTGTGGGCTCACGAACCACGCCGCATTCTGCTTGCCATGCCCGACGAAACCGTTTGGCGCAAAGCATTGGCCTACAACGAACCCTATGTGCGCGACTACTATTCGCACGTGGCTTACGGCTACTATCCAGTGGTTGGCGTAACGTGGAAACAGGCTTGCGACTACTGCAAATGGCGCACCGACCGCGTGAACGAGCTGCAATTGATAAACGAAGGCATCATTCCTTTCCGCAGCCTGAAAACCATCAACGAAGCCATCAAAAATAATCCAGATTCGCTCTATGCATATGTGTTCACCACAAACAAAGTGGGCGAATTTATCCGCGGAATCTATGGCGATAGCTCGGCAGTGAACCTCGACGGCGTGCTTTACGACGCTGAATTCCGTCTGCCAACCGAAGCTGAATGGGAATACGCTGCATACGGCATCGAGGCTGTAAATGAGAACATCTACGAAGGTCAATCCTACCCATGGAAAGGCGAGCAGATGCGCGGCTTCGACGACAAAAAGACCGCTGGCGAATTCTATGCCAACTTCATGCGCGGTCGTGGCGACCTCATCGGGCAAAACATCAACAACACACTCACGGTGCCTGTCAACTTCTTCCCACCAAATGGCTACGGACTTTACAACATGGCTGGCAATGTGAACGAATGGGTGCTCGATGTTTATCGTGCTACATCAAACGAAGTTGTTGAGGAATATAACTCGTATCGTGGTAATGTGTTCGACAGTGATTCGGCTTACGCTGAGACTCTGCTCGACAAACTGCCGCCTATGGATCAGGTTACGCGCGACAGCATGCGCAATGTGCTTATCAACGAGAAGAAATTCACCGAAGTTGGTGGCGACTACCGCAGCGCACGCGATGGCGACCGTCTTTCGACCCTCGGCGACTCGGTGCTGCACATCAAAGACGAGAACATCTCGCCACTCGAGCGCTCGCACATGGTTTCTGACGAAGACCGCATATACAAAGGTGGCTCGTGGCGCGATCGTGCCTACTGGCTCAATCCTTCGAACCGTCGCTATCTGAACGAAAACAAGTGCACCGACGACATCGGTTTCCGCTGCGCTATGAGTTCGGTTGGTGGCAAACGCCAGAACTAATATCTGCAAGATAACACAAACGAAAAGAGGCTGTCAAAAAATTGGCAGTCTCTTTTTTTTGATCGATGAAAGGGAGCGCGACGTGACGCGTTCCTGCTTTCTAATTCCTCACAAGCGTTCCGATTTTCTCGCCCGAAACAACTTTAGCAAGATTACCCGGCGTATCCATATCGAAAACGATGATAGGCAGATTATTCTCCTTGCACATGGCAGTGGCTGTAAGGTCCATCACCTTCAAGCCGCGACGATAAACCTCGTCGAAAGTGATTTCGTCGAAGCGCGTGGCAGTTGGGTCTTTCTCGGGATCGGCAGTGTAGATGCCATCGACGCGCGTGCCTTTCAGCATCACATCGGCCTCAATCTCAATGCCACGCAGCGACGAACCCGTGTCGGTGGTGAAATATGGATTGCCTGTTCCAGCCGAGAATATAGCCACTTCGCCGCGTTCGAGCGAATCGACCGCCTTCTGTTTGCTATAAAATTCACCGATCGGCTCCATGCGCACGGCCGTAAGCACGCGAGCGCGAACGCCTTTGCCTTCGAGCGCAGAACTGAGCGCAAGGCTGTTGATGACCGTGGCAAGCATGCCCATTTGGTCGCCTTTCACACGATCGAAACCTTTAGCGGCACCGCTCAATCCGCGGAAAATGTTGCCACCGCCAATCACTATGCCCACCTGCACGCCTTGGCGAACAATGTCGGCTATCTGCGTTGCATATTGGTCGAGGCGCACGCTGTCGATGCCGTGCCCCTGCGCACCCATGAGCGATTCGCCGCTCAGTTTCAGAAGAATGCGTTTGTATTTCATGAGTTTGAAAGTTTGTTTGAAGTTTATAAAGTCTTCTTTTTTAGCAGCAAAGCGAGATCTTCGGGCGTATCAATGGAGATATTTTCGGCATCGGTTACAGCCACGCGAATGCGCAGCCCATTTTCGATCCAGCGCAATTGCTCGAGCGACTCCGCTTTTTCGAGCGGTGTCTGCTCCATTTTTGTGATTTTCGCCAAAATGTCGGCACGATAGGCATAAATGCCGATGTGCTTGTAGTAGGTTTGATGCGCAGCCCACTCGTCGGGCGCAACGCCACGCAGGTGCGGCACCACCGAACGACTGAAATAGATGGCTTCGTTCTGCAAATTCACAACCACCTTCGGCGAATTCGGATTTTGCAAATCGGCATAAGTTGAATTGGCTGCGAAGGGCTTTACTAGCGTTGCTAGTTGCACCCCATTCGCATCGAAACAATGCTTCAAAGCCTCAATTTGGCTGGTGGCGATATATGGTTCGTCGCCCTGAATATTGATGATCACATCGAACTTTTCGTCGAGTTTTGTGAGTGCCTCGTAGCAGCGATCAGTTCCAGTTTTGTGGTTGGTTGAGGTCATCACCACTTTGCCACCAAAGCCACGCACAGCATCGAAAATGCGCTGATCATCGGTCGCAACCACCACTGTATCAAGCACTTGCGAAGCGCGCTCGTAGACATGCTGAATCATCGGTTTACCAAAAATATCGGCCAAAGGTTTGCCCGGGAAACGCGACGAAGCGTAACGGGCTGGAATTATTCCTACAAATTTCAAGGATTCCATAATAAAAGGTTGCTATCAGTTTTGTGATTTATATTGAACAAAATGCCCAAGCAGAGCGAGATGTTTTGGTTCGAAGAGCGGCTGTAGGTGGCGTCTGACGAGTTTTTGTAGAGGTCGCCAAGACCGAACGAATACCGTGCTTCGAGTTGGTAAATACCCGCCCTTCGCGTTTGAAATTCAAAGCCTGTGCCGACAACAATGCCGTAGTCGAAAATAGATTTGAACTTGTCGGTGTGGCGCGAATTCATTTTATCTTCGGTCAGATTTTCGCTCGTTACATGGTCGCCCACGCGGAAACTGATTTCAGGTCCGAGATTAAAGAACCAGCGGAAATACTTCTTGCCGAAAAAGATGTGCGACATGAACGGAATTTCTATGTAGTCGAGCCGCCGCGAATAACGATAGATATCGCTTTTCTCCTTCCAGCCGCGCTGCGTGTAGTTGGCCTCGAGTTGGATGCCAAAATGTCGGTCGCTGATGTAGCGAAACGCCAAGCCAGCCTGCGCGCCATAGAGCATAGAGTGCGACACCGACGGCGAAAACGACACAAACGAAGCCGTGCCGCCAGCGCGTACGCCAAGGGCAAATTCTGGTTCGTAGAAATAACGTTGCGCCGCCGCTGGCAATGCGCCAATCAGCAAAAAAATGGCAAAAATTACGATTATTCTGTGTCTCATTTTATCTCATTCAGTTTTTGATTGTAGAAGCCGAACAGATGCCAACTCTCGTTAATCCATTGACCATCAGCACTTTTCTTGAAATCGAAATCGGTCTGCAGGCAGTGACAATTCACCTTACCGAAGGCAGCGGTTGGGTTGTGGCGATTAGCCTCGAACGCTGCGCCAAGGTAGTTGATGGCATCGTAACCAATCAGGTCGTAGTGCGGCTCGGTGTCGACCGTGTGATTGCCAAACCAAAGCGTGTAGTTCTGCTCGTAAACTTCGGTATGATTGCGGTAGAAGAGCGAATGATAGTAAGTGCCATCGATGTACGAAGTCCACTGTTTCCAATCCTCAAAGCCCCAAATCTGCAAGAATGGAAGATTTAACTCCTTGATTTTCGGCAAGATAGGTGCGACCACCTCGGCATGAGGCGTTGCAATGAGCAGCAGCGTGCGATTGCGTCCAACGATGGTTTGCAGCGTATCAACATTGTCGGCCGAGAGGCGAATTTCTTTGTACGAACGATGCATTTTGTGCAGTACCTTGGTAAGTTCGTCGGCCAACAGATTGGCTTTGTCGCGCTTGTCCGAAATGCGCGCTATCACAATGTTTTGCGACGAAAAACGCTTAGCAATGGTCTGTGCCACAGCGGGCAAAATCTTCTCCTGCGAAGGATTGAACTGCAAAATATACTCGTTGGCATTCTCAATTTTCGAAGTGAACGGCACAAAAGTGTAGATCTGATGCTGTTTGGCGAAATCGGCAACCAAAGCCACCTGATTGGCGTAGGCAGGACCAAGAATCAAGTCCATTTCGGCCAATTCGGGGCGCTGCAACACCGAATCGAGCGTCTCGAGCGACTTTTCGATGTCGTACACATGCACCTCGACCGACAAACCGAGCCGTTTCACATCTTCCAAACCGAGCAGCATGCCACGATAAAACTCCCAAAAATAGTTCACCGACGAATCGATGTAAGGTGTTTTCAGCATGAAGGGCATGAGCACCGCCACTTTCAAAGCATTTGCTGGCGCAACAGAAACCGCTTTTTGTTCGATAACCGCAGGATCGCTATTCTCGACAACGACGGTTGATTTTTTTATTGTATCAATCTGATTATCAACAACTTGCGCAACTGTTTTTTCATCGGATTTTACCAATTTTTCTTTCGATGCAAGTTCATCATCTTTCGATGGAATGACCAAAACATCGCCCACATGAATGGTCGAAGTGATGTTGTTCGCCTCCACCAACTCCTCCACCGTAATGCCATACGCACGGCTGATGCTGTAGAGCGTCTCCTTGGCCTTCACCTCGTGCGTGCGCTGCGTCGAAACGGCAGTTTTTTCAGCCGTAACTTGCTGATTTTCTGTAGATTGCGAAACTTTTGCGACTTCATTATTTTCAGCAATCGTATGTTTCGGAATGCGCAACTTCTGCCCCACCTTCAAACCTTGCGTGAGTTCGGGATTGGCCTTCACCAGCGCATCGACCGACACACTGTACTTGCGCGTCAGCCCGTAGATGGTCTCCTTGGGCTGCACCTCGTGAACGACATACTCCTCGGCAGCGGCCTGATTTTCGTTGATCGGCACCAAAATGACCTGCCCAATCTGCAAACCATCAGTCAACTTTGGATTGGCAGCGTGCAAATCGGCCTGCGTAACGCCAAACTTGCGCGCAATGGCAAAAAGTCCGTCCTTGGGCTGCACAGTGTACGAATAATACTCCGTGCCATCGACCGTAACTTTCGGACAATCAAGCGATTGCGCCGACAGCGACAGCATGCCGACCATCAAAACAAGCGTTGCAAAAAGTTTTTTCATAACTATAGCGTTTATTTTTATTCAGAAAGTTTATAATTTAATCACAAAGCGCATAAAGATCACCGCGCGGATTCACAAGCAACACGGGTAAGGTAGTTTTTTCCAGTATCTTACGCTCTTTACTCCCGAAAATAATATCGTCCAAGCCATATTCGCGCGAGGCAGAAACAATGACCATATCGGCATTTTGTTGCGCCCAAAGAGCGGCTTCACGCTCCACACCATCGCTGCCTTTGCGAGAGTTAACCTCCTCATAATCAAGCGAAAACGAATCGAAAAGAGATTTCATGGCGTCGATATTTTTTGCAGCGCGCGTGCCATAATCTTTCGGGCGGAAAATGGTCAGTTTTGAGTGGAAAAATCGTCCGAAAGCCGCAGCAAACGGACCTTTTTCCTTCTCTTCCTGAAGGAAAGTTACGGGCAGCGCCACCTTGTCAAATTTCGGTTCGTTGCCAGCGCGCACAAAAAGATACGGAATGCGCAAGTCGCGGCAAGCATTCAGGCAAGGCTGAATTTCACGCCGATTTGCCACCTCAACAATCAGCATCGAAGCGTCGATTTGTTCGAGCAGATCGGCAAGATCGGCAGCGCGCACATCATCATTGGCAGTTGTGTCGACCAAACGAAGGCGACGCGTCGTGTGCTGCAACGCCGCAGCGATGGTCTCGGCAAAACGCATGGCTACTGCGCTATCGGCCGAAATTGATATGGCAACCACTACTCTACTCATCGTCCCGATTTTTTTTGAAGTTGACCTTTGTTGCTGCCACCGCCAAGATTCAGCGACGAGCGCGAACTGCCGCTATCAGAGCCAAAATCGCTATAACTTGATGGCGAATCTGAGTTGCGTTTCGATGACGATTTTTTATCTTTATCTGTCTTGGCAGTTTCTGTTTCAGTTTCTGAAGGATCGACACGCCCAGAACGACGGCGCTTGGTTGGCGTATCGCTCTTCGACCTTTCGGGGCGGGCAAACACATCGCGCCAAACGAGTGGACGAATGCTCTGTTGCCAAGTGAACCCTGGCAAGCGCAACAAATCGTCGCTAGCCTGATCGAGCGGCGTGAGCGTACCTTCGGGCGAAGGGTAAAGCACAATGCGTTCAATTTTTTGATCGACAAGATAGGCCGTGAGATAACTGCTGGTGGTTTGGTTCAGACCGATTATCAGGCTATCGTCGTCGAGCGGGAAGAAGCGTGATTCGGCATTTCCGCGCACCTCGACACAGCGCAATTCGTTGTCGGAAAGATACGCAATTATCTCTTTCCCAGAGAGTTGATTGAAATGAATGCTATCTTGCTGTTCGGCCACAAACGCAGCGCCAATCACATGCATGCGTTCTGGTGCGCCATTCAGCGAATAGATGCGCATGGTGTCGCCAGTGATTTGTCGCGATCCCGACCACGCCACGGGCAACTGCATCAGATGAATTATGGAGTCGCGTGTGGAGAAACAAGCCGAGTCGCAAACCGCCTGCACATCGGTGCGGAAAAGTCGCACATGGTGGTAGGCGCGCACAAATTTGTTCACCGAATCGATGGCAAAAGCGTAGAGCGTGTCGGCGTTCATGTAGAGCGTATCGGGCGACGAATGTTCCACCATCAGCGCAGAATCGTACGCCAAAGCGATGTCGCCATCTTCTTTGTAGTAGACAAAATTGCCATAGAGCGAAATCTGGTTGGCAGAATCATTCAGATGAACATGCGAGAAGGCGCGCCCTTCGCCATTTTTCTTGTCATAAAATATGGTGTCGCCCGTGAGCATTTCGCCGTCGATGTGGCGCACCCACGAGTTCAAGTAGAGCCGCGACTGCTCGGTGTGCGTGTCGTATTGCCCGAGTTCGGAGTAGATGGTTGTCTCGTTTTCGTAGAGAATGGTGGTTGGTCCGACCATCTCGGCAACGGCCGTTTCGGTGTAGTATTTCAGCGTGTCGGCGCGCATTGTAAAGCCCGGATTTGTGAGCAGCACGCTGTCGCGGAACATTGCCATTTCCCAGCCTGGATAGTAGTAACCGAACACCGAAGTCAGCACATTTTCGGTGTCGTAGAGTTTGCCGCCCGTGTAGTAGTAGCCCACATTTGCTATGCGATCGTAGTTCAGGCTGTCGGTTACGAGCGTTATTTTTCGGTCGGTCATGCGCACATTGTGCCGCAGGCGCGCCATTTTGGTGTCGCCATCGTAGTAAAGCACGTCGCCAAAGATAAACAGCGTGTCGCCCTGCACGATTTTCACATGACCGTAGGCGTTGAACGAATTGCGCTTATCGAAGAAATAGGCGCTGTCGCAATAGAGGAACACATCGTCGTGACGGAAACGTACATTGCCTTTGAGCAGTTGCGCCTCCGAATTCACCGATTCATCGAAACTGAAAGTCTGCGCATTTTCCAGATAAACCATCGTGCGCTGCCCTTGCGATGCCGTTTTAGGAGTCGATTGAGAAGATGAATTAGTCGATTTTTTCGGTGCAGAAGTCTGCGTTTTTTGCGCAGGCGTCTTTTTGACAGGTTGTTGCGTAGTGAGCGTTGTTGGCACATCGAAACGCCTCTGCTTTTGTGACCAAGCAGAGCAAGAGAACGCCAGCAACAGGCTGACAATCAGCACGATATGTCGATATTTAGCGAGCAATCTTCTTCTTTTCGTTTTTAATCCAGCCTTTGTGTTCAAAATCGCAGTTGCGCCAATCGGGATCGATGTAGATGTAGGTTTCTTTGATTTTTTGCTCGACCCACGCCTTCAAAATCTCTTGTTGTTTGGCGGCTTCGCAACTCTGTTTCAGCAGTTGATAGTCGTCGGTGAGGTTGGCTTTGTGGTTGGCTGTTTTTTGTTTTAGGCGCACAATGGCGTAGACCTCGCGTCCGAGCGATTTGTCCATCATGGCAAAAGGTTGCGAGATTTCGCCCACGCCCATGTTATAGACCACTTTTGCCACCTCTTGCGGCAGATCTTGGTACTCAAATTTCGATGCGCTGGTGTTTTCGTTGGTCATCACGCCACCGTTCATACGGGTATTTTTGTCGGACGAAAAATTGAGCGCAGCATCTTCGAAAGTCAATTTTCCAGCGCGAATATCGGCAGCCAGACTATCGAGTTTCATAAAAGTTTTTTCCTTGATGGCAGCCGAAACGCGCGGACGCAGCAGAATGTGTCGGCAGTTGATACGGTCGCCACGCTTCTCGATGAGCTGCACAATGTGGTAGCCAAATTCGGTCTGAAAAACGCGCGAGACCTGCCCTGGCTCAGTCAATGCAAAGGCAGCATTGGTGAATTCTTGCACCATGGTTCCGCGCCCAAAAAATCCGAGTTCACCGCCTTTCATGGCAGTGCCTTGGTCGTCGGAATAGAGGCGCGCCAACATCGAAAAGTCGGCAGTGCCATTGTTCACGCGGTCGGCATATTCGCGCAAGCGGGCTTTGGTGGCTTCCAAATCTTCGGCAGGGATTGGCGGCTCGAGCGTGATAATCTGCACCTCGACCATGGCTGGGACTACAGGCACACTGTCATCGGGCAACGCTTCGTAGAATTCGCGCACCTCGGCCGGCGTCAGTTTAATGTCGCCCGTGAGTTTTTGCTGCACCATCTGAATGGTCATTTGGTCGGCGATGGCTTGGCGCATCTCCTCTTTTATTTCGGAAGTCGTTTTTTTGAAATATTCTTCGAGTTTCTCCTTCGAGCCGATTTCGCGCAAAAACTGCTCCATGCGCATGTTCACCTGCATCTCGACCTGCGATTCGCCCGCCACAATGCTATCGATTTTGGCTTGATGCAGATAGAGTTTTTGCAGTGCCAATCGTTCAGGTATGACGCAATACGGGTCGCCTTGCAAGCGCGTGCCTTCATACTGAAGTCGCATGCGTTGGTCTTCCACCTCGCTGCGCATTATGGCGTTGTCGCCCACGACCCAAACCACGCCATCGATCATGTTGGTTTGTGCCGATACGAGCGCCGAAAAGCCGAGCAATGCGCCAATGGCAGAGATTTTAATTCTTCGTTTCATCGTCGATTAAATTCTTATTGTTGAACACGGGCGAATAGAAAGTTATCACGCCACTGGCCGCTGCATCGTCGTAGAGCGACTGTTCGAGTTGTTTTATGTATTCCTGCCGACGCTGATTGTTGAGCAGCGTACGAATGCGTTCTTGCACAAATTCGAGCGGCGCCGGCGAGCCAATCAGCCTGTGGTCGGTGATGTTGAGCATGTAGGTGTAGGTAGAATCCGCCACCTCGTAGTACGAATTGTTCGCCAGCAGCGCGCGCTGATCGACGCCTTCGAGCGGCATCTTTTTCGCCAGATCGTTCATCAAAATCCAAGTGTCGACAAAATAGTCGTAACTTGCGGCATGCTGCACGCTGTACTCTTCGAGCCGCTGAATGTCTTTATCGTCGTCGAGTTTGCGAATGGCAGTGCGCACTTTGTCAATTTTTGGCGCGCCGTTTGGCACTTTCAAAAAGACGCCACGCAGCACATTTTCGTTCAGCGGGAAACGCTCGGCATTCGCCTCGTAATATGCCGCCACCTCGTCGTCCGGAACATCGCCAAGTCGCTGAGCCACAAGGTTTTGCTGATAGTAGTGAATGATGAGCGATTTGCGATATTCCTCCACCATTTGGTTGATTTCGGCCTCGTTTGCCACATTGCGCTTGGCATTTTCGTAGAGCAACACATTGGTCGCCCAGTTGCGAATGTAGGCATCGGCAAGTGCGGCACTATCTTCGGACGAGAGTCCCGGTTGAATGACGCTCGCCAACTCATCTTCGTACAAAAACTGCCCCTCGACCTCGATGAGCGGCTGACGCGACGCATCGGCTTCGGGCTTTTTCTTTTGGCACGAAACAAAAAGCAAGCAGCATGCAGCGATGACAAGGCAGAGTTTCATTTTGGGGGTTGATAAGTTGATGAGTTAATGAGTTGATGAGAAGTTTATCAAGTTATAAGTTCATAAAGTTTGCATACTCCAACTTTCTGCAGTTGGTTGTGCTAACGGACTAATTGTCAATTGTCAATTGACTTCACTCTTCACTCCTCACTCCTAATTTCTAACTTTATTCAATCGTTTTCAGCACTTCTTCGTTCACCACAATTGGGTATTTGGCGCGCAAATCCTCAATCCAACGGCGTTCGAGTTCGTTTTGATAGTCGGCAGTAACGGCGCCACGCACATCGGTGAAGGTTTCAGGTCCTTTCTTCAGTTTTTTGCCAACCACAAACACTTCTGGGAAATCCGAATTTTCAACGACTTCAGCCTTCTTATCTTTGAAGACAAGTTTATCGATCAGCGGATTATCGCCGTGTTTCCAAAGTCCCGTAACGGTTCTCACAAAAGTTACGCTGTCGTTGTTCACGCGGGTGTTCAGGTACGAATTCACCGAATCTGACGGCAGTTTGGCAATCATTTTTTTCACTGATTTTGCGGTGGCTGCGTCCTTGCAATAGACTATGCGCCCTTTGTAATGCACCTCGTCCCATGCGTAGTTGCTGCGATTGGCGGCAAAAAACGCCTCGAGCCCTTCGGTATCTTTGGCGGCTTTGTCCCACACCTCGGTGTTGCTGATGTCGAACAGCAAAATGCCATCGTGGTATTCCTGCATCAAATAGCGGAATTCGGGATATTTAGCCTCCAACTGCGTATCTTCGTAGCCCAGCACCTGCTCGATCACAAAATTGCGCATTTTTTCATCGAAATTGGCCAGCGACGACTCGCCATCGTTGCTCGTAATGCCAACAACAAACGCCAAATCGCGCTGCATTATCACCACGTCGGCAAAGGTTGCGAGCGTGTCGGTGAGCGTTTCCAAACCTTCGAAGTAGAGCGAATCGATGGTCGGGTGCGCCTTCATAAATGCCACTACGCCGTCCATTGCGCCCACTTTTTCCTGATAATTGTACTCTTTCTTCAATTTTTCGGTAAGCACGGTGCGACCGAGTTGTGCACGTTCGTCGCGCTGCATTTGGCGCAGCAGTTCAGGACGTTTTTGTTCGTATGGATCCAAGCCGCGTTTGCCGTTCAGACGCAAAAGATGCCAACCATATTGCGTGCGCACAGGCTCACTCAGGTCGCCCTCGTTTTGCAGAGCAAAGGCTGCATTTTCGAACTCCGGCACCATGCGCGAAACGCCAAACCAAGGCAGTTCGCCACCGCGCGCTGCAGTACCACGATCATCAGAAACCTCTTTCGCCACAGTGGCAAAATCTTCGCCATTTTTCACGCGCTCGGCTGCAGCCACAATGGCATCGTGAGCGGCTTGCCAATCGGCTTCGGTGGCATCGCGCTTCACCATTTTCATGATGTGCGACACATTCACCTGACCCACGGCCGGACGGTGGCTAAGAACCTTCACCACATGATAGCCGTAGTAGGTGCGCACGGGCATCGACACTTCGCCATCGGCCAGCGAGAACATGGCTTTTTCGAAAGGATAGACCAACATGCCACCCGTGAAAAATCCAAGATGACCGTGGTTATTTTTCACCGAAGCATCGTCGGAAAGTTCGTCGGCTACAGTGCCAAAATCTTCGCCAGCCACTATGCGATCGTGCGCCTTCAGGGCCTTCTGATAAGCTGCAAGCGTGTCGGCAGGCGTGGCATTTTGTGGCAGACGCACCAGCACATGACTCACTTCGATGTCCTGTTTCAAGTGGTCGTAAGCCTCTTGGCACAGCGTCTCCTCCATCGACAGATCGGTGAGGTACGGTTTGGCCAACTGACTGCGATAGCCGCGCAGTTCGTTCACAAAACTTGGCAGCGTGTCCATTCCGCGCTGCTCGGCCTCTATCACCTTCAGTTTGAAATTCTCGAACAACTCCAAATACTCCGTCAACGATTTTTTGTCGATGGTGTTGTTGGCGTTGTTTTTGTTGTAGATGTACTCAAATTCGTCGCGCGTGATTTCGATTTCGCCAATAGTCATCAGCACCTCGTCGTCCGCCACCATTGGCACACTCATCAGCAAAAATGCAGCGGCTGCAAATGTTTTTATCTGTTTCATATCTTTCGAGTTGATTAGTTGATTGGTTGATTAGTTGATTGGTGGAATCACAATAACGAACCAAAAATCAGTCAATTAAATAATTGAAAATTAAATAATTAGATAATTATTTCTCGTGTATCAGGCATTTTCCCGTCATGTCGGCAGGCTGCGCAATGCCCATGATGTGCAGGATCGACGGAGCGACATCGGCCAAGATGCCATTTTCTACCGTTACGCCTGCTTTTTCGGTAACATACACAAACGGCACAGGATTGAGCGAGTGCGCTGTGTTTGGCGTGCCATCGGCATTCAACGCGTGGTCGCAGTTGCCGTGATCAGCTATGATGATGAGTTCGTAACCATTGCGGCGGGCGGTTTCAACCACGCTCTCGACGCAGTGATCGATGGTTACAACGGCTTTTTCGATGGCTTCGTACACGCCCGTGTGGCCAACCATATCGCCATTGGCAAAATTGATAACCACAAAATCGAATTTCTGTTTGTCGAGTTCGTTGTTCAGC
>CAVHRT010000037.1:0-14388 GCA_963638355.1 Flexilinea sp.
AAACTATAACGGCGATTTTAAAATTTACGACATAAGATAGTGAGAAGTGAGAAGTTAGCAGTGAGAAGTGAATGCGTTTCAAATTTTATCAGAATGTTGTGGAACGCGAAACTTTATGAACTTTATGAACTTTATGAACTTTATGAACTTTATGAACTTTATGAACTTTATAAACTTGATAAACTTCTTGTCAACTCATCAACTGATTAACTCTAGTTTATGGAACATACAAAAGACGAAAAACTTGCGGCATTTGGTCGCCTGCTCGATGTGATGGCGGAATTGCGCCAAAAATGTCCGTGGGACAGAAAACAGACCTTCGATTCGCTGCGCTGCAACACCATCGAGGAGACCTACGAACTGACCGAAGCCATTGCCAATCACGACCTCGATAACATTCGCAAAGAACTTGGTGACGTGCTGCTCCACATCGTTTTCTATGCGCAAATTGCTAGCGAAACGGGCGATTTCGACATCAAAGATGTGTGCGATGCCATCACCGACAAACTCATCTTTCGCCACCCGCATATTTACGGCGATGTGAAGGCCGATACGCCCGAAGAGATCAAGCAACTTTGGGAGCAGGTGAAGTTGAAAGAGAAGGACGGCAACCACTCGGTTTTGGGCGGAATTCCAGCCACGCTGCCTGCGCTCATCAAGGCCAACCGCATTCAGGACAAGGCGCGCAACATCGGTTTCGATTGGGAAGAGCGCGAGCAGGTTTGGGACAAGGTGAAGGAGGAGACTGCCGAGGTTCAGGCCGAGATTGACCGCAACGATGCCGACAAGATGGAAGCTGAATTTGGCGACCTGTTTTTCAGTCTGGTGAACGCAGCGCGGCTCTACGGCGTTAATCCCGAAAACGCGCTCGAACGCACCAACAAAAAGTTCATTCGTCGGTTCAATTATCTCGAAGAAAAGACCATAAAACAGGGGCGCGACCTGCACCAAATGACCCTCGCCGAAATGGACGAAATCTGGGATGAAGCGAAAAAAAGTGGACTTTAATTACCCAATTATTTAATTTCCAATTTTTCAATTATCCGCAGTTGGCTCTTAATCTGAAACGTGGAATTTGAAATCTGAAATCTCCCTATGGAAAACGAATTTCTATCGACCGAAGAGAAAATAGTGAGCGTGCTTAAAACCGTTTTCGACCCCGAAATTCCCGTCAACATCTACGATTTGGGGCTGATCTATCGCATCGAAGTGAACGATGGCGTGGTGGAGGTTGATATGACCTTGACTGCGCCCAACTGTCCTGCCGCCGATTTCATTGCCGAAGATGTGAAGCAAAAAATCGAGGGAATTGAGGGCGTGAAATCGGCCAAAGTGAACGTCGTTTTCGAGCCAGAATGGACCCAAGACCGCATGACCGACGAAGCCAAACTCGAACTCGGACTCCTATAAAAGTTAGCAGTGTGAAGTTAGAAGTGAGAAGTGGAGGGAAATCCAAATTTTATCGGAAAGTTGTGTATTGCGAAACTTTATGAACTTTATGAACTTTATGAACTTCTCATCAACTCATCAACTCATCAACTCATCAACTCATCAACTGAATAAAAATGTACTACTTTTTGAGTGACGCCCACCTTGGTTCGCATGTCGTGACCGACGATGTGCGCGCACACGAGCAGAAAATTGTCGATTGGCTCAATATGATCCGTCGCGATGCCACCGCCATTTTCCTTTTGGGCGATATTTTCGATTTTTGGTTCGAATATCCCAGAGTGGTGCCGAAGGGCTTCACGCTGTTGCTTGGAACGCTGCGCAGCATCTGTCAGGAGGGCATTCCAGTGCATTTTTTCACGGGCAATCACGATGTGTGGACGTTTGGCTATTTGGAGCAGGAAGTTGGGCTGATTGTGCATCGCGAGCCGCAGATCTTCACGATCGAAGGGAAGCAATTTTTCCTTGCCCATGGCGATGGTTTGGGTGACGATGACCGCGGATTTAAGTTCATTCGTTGGATTTTCCACAATCGCGCGTGCCAATGGGCGTTTGCTCATCTTGTGCCGACTACTTGGGGCATGGCTTTTGGGCAACGCTGGAGCGAGGGACGCCGCCGCCAACATATACAATATCTGCCGAAATATCGGGGCGAAAAGCGCGAGCCGCTCGTGGTTTTTGCTAAGCAATATGCCCAGCAGCACCCCGAAATTGACTACTTTGTTTTCGGCCATCGCCACATCGAACTCAACCTGATGCTCAATGGTGGCAGTCAGATGCTCATCATTGGCGATTTCATGCGCCAATTCACCTACGCTACCTTCGACGGTGAGCAAATTTCTCTCGAAAACTTTATAGACGACACGCTCGCTGATAATCAATGATTTACTGAGAAATTAGGTGCGTTTTCTCATAAAAATAGGTTCAAAATAGGTGCGTTTTCCTATGAAATTTGATGTGAAAAAGGTGCGTTTTCCTTTTGGAATAAAATTGCTTAACCGCAAATTTTGCCATGTCAACTTTTTTTCGTATTTTTGCAAGGTTGTAATAAGTGCGGTTTAAGCACAAGTTTTGACCCAAAATCTGAGTAATTATGAAAAAGAAACCATTAACTAAAGAAGAACTGATTGCCCGGCTGAAAGCAAATTCTGCCAATACGGAAAGAGTAGAAAAAAAAGAGGAATTTGGGGCAATGTGCTATAGCCCTCTTCCAAGGTATAGGTATATAGAGAGGCATGTTAATTGTGAAATATGTGGCGCAGATATAGAATATTCAGTCCCTGAATGGGACAAAGATTCTGAAGCGAAATATATACGCAAGGTTGTAAAGCAGATTTCGCAACTTGGCTATGAGGCCAGCGTCCAATTGTGCTGTGAAAAATGCGCTAGACAGTTCATCGATACATATCAGGCTAATGAAAAACCAAAGTGTGTTGCAGAGTTCGATCTTTTGAGTGTGACTCACTGCAATAAAATTAACTTTTTGTTTTCATTCAAAACCAAAGATAGCGACACATATCATAAGTGCATAGCGAACGACTCAAGTCAATATGATTTGTTGTATATGTTCTTGTGTAACGGGGCAGTCTATGACGACGTTCTCGCTCTCCATATCCCCGATGCGAAAGATATTTTGAGGTACATGACTGGTATTAAATTCGATGAACAGGATTAATTTGCCATATTCCGCCGTATTGGAACTGACGTATCGTTGTAATCATCGATGCGTTTTTTGTTCGTGTCCGTGGTATGCTCCCAACTCCACCTATCCCAAAGGCGAAGAGATGACTTTGGAGCAATGGAAGCAAGCCATCGACAAACTGTATGATATGGGCGTGCAGATTTTCTCAATCTCGGGCGGAGAAGCCATTTTGAAAGATTGCATGCCGCAAATAGTGGAGCATATTCGGAACGAAGGCAACAAACGTGGTTACAATCACCCGATTATACTCATCTCCAATGGACTGGCGATGAAAGAGGAATATCTTCAATTGTTCAAGCGTTGCAATGTGCACCTCAGCATGAGTCTGCCAGGGTACGAGACTTTTCAAGATCATACGGGCGTTGACAATGCCGATGGCGTACTTGCGTGGTTTGCTCGGGCAAAAGAGTTGGGGCTAGAGACTACCGTCAATGTGACCGTGACGAAGAAGAACATTCACGAATTGTTCGAGACCATCTCCATGGGGTTGATCAGCGGCGCGTCATCGCTGCTTCTCAATCGCTTCCTTCCTGGTGGGCGCGGACTGGCTCATAAAGATGAGTTGGCACTGACTCCAAAGCAAGTAAACGAAATGCTCGATGTGGCTGAAGAGGTACTGTCGCTATCGGGGCTGCATGGTAGCGTTGGTACGGAAGTCGCTGCATGTGCCATCAAAAACGACGATAAATACAAACAACTCCGCTTTGGATACAAGTGCGGCGCAGCAAAGAGTTTTTTTGTGATAGATCCTTCGGGCTGGGTGCGCACTTGCAATCATTCGCCACGCATTGTCGGGCATATATTGCGCGATCCAATCATCGAAGATGTGGATTATTGGAACATGTTTGCCGAATGTCAATACAAACCAGCCGCTTGCAAAGGTTGTCGTCTTATAGATGAATGCGATTGCGGTTGCCGAGAGGTCGCAAATATACTCTATGGCAACCCCCAAGAGGTGGATTCTACGATAGTGAATCGTTAGGTAGTCTTTCGCGCAGAAATTTACTCTTCCTTCTTCTTAAATAACCCTTTAAGCCATTCCCATAAACGGCATTTCGAGGCTTTTTCTAGGGCGGTGAGTTCTGGGTCGATTTTTTCCCATTCTTCTTTTGTAAAATCGTACCAATTACTCATACCCCAACGATATAGCAAATCGGTGTTGGTGGCATCGGGCGCGTATTCCAACGCCTCATTGTCAAGCATTTCTTGCTTTTGCTTGGACAATCTATTTTTGCACCATTCATATTCGAATGACGCCGACATGCCATAGTCTTGAATATCTGGGTTGTACTCGCCCAATTCACCATTTTCGTAGTACACAGCGCAGAGTCTGTACAGTCTTGCGGCCAACAAATATTTTCTCTTTCTTCTTGCTTTGGTTGCTGCTTTGTAAGTCTCTATTACTTCGTATGATTCTGGCATAATCTCAAATTTTGCGTTTTCGTTATCTGCTGAATAATTTTTCTCACTTAACCACCACTTTCTGCGCAGCCTCCGTTGTGCGGACTATGTAGATACCGTGCAGCGAGCCGTTTAGGCTGGTAACGTCGCGCCCAACAAGGTCGTAGATGCGGAATTCGTCGCTGCAAACTATGCGCCCATCGGTGGTGTAGAGGTCGATGGCTTGCGCGGCTGGCGATAGGGCAGTGGTGGGCAAAGCGTGCGTGTAGTAGACGTCTTTTTGAGTCTGTGAGCCGCTCTCCGTCAGCGTGTAACTGCTCAGCACTTGCGTGTGTGCGTCGGCAGTGGCGGTGATTTCGGCATGCGCGGTGGCGGCACCAATGCATTGCTCCGTGGCGATGGCGCTGTGCTGGTAGATTTCGCCCTTCGTCATGGTCAATTTATTGTCGTATTGCTTGAACGATGCCAAATCGCCCTGCGCAGTGTAGATGTAGGCAGTGCTGTCTCTGAGCGTACCGCTGAAACGCGAGCAGTAGCCTGTTCGCTTTTCATCGTCGTTGTAATAGTAGAAAAATTCTAGACCTTTCGCAGTGTAGACTCCATCGCTGTAGGAGTATTTCACCGAGTGCCAGCAGTCGCCAGTGTGCGTGAAGACCTCTTTGTACGAGAGCGCGCCTCCCAATGTTACCACTTTTTCGGTCAAGATGCCATTGGTGTAGGAGTATTCGGCGATATTTTGAACTTTTGCGGTAGGTACTCCTGATAGACTTTCGATTTTTGTGATTTGCCCTGCGGTGTTGTAATAGTAATTTTTTGCATCGTTCGAATTTAAGGCACCATTTGTCTTTTTCTGATAAGTCTCGCTAGTGAGCAATCCGCTGGTGTTGTAGGTAAAAGTCTCTACCAAACTATCGGTAAGCCCATCATTTTGAATAGTCTTGATATGATGCTCGGTTACTTTTCCAGCGGTGCTGTAGGCGCGTGTCTCTTGTCGTATTTGCGACCATTCGCTGTTGCTCCATTTGTAAAAATCGATGGTGGTGACGCGGTTGTTGGCATCGAGCGTAAACTGCATTTTTAGGTCGTTCGCCCATGATTTTCCGCTTTTCACGTAGCGCATGTAGCCAATGGCTTGCTGCGCATCGTCGTACGTCGGCACAAATTTGTAAGTCGCCGCCGTGCAGGTGCGTACCACGCTATCGAGTTGATGCGTGTAGGCCTGCGCGCTACTCACGGCAAATATTCCGCACAAAAAAAAGATAAACTTCTTATCCATAAGATTTCAGATTTTTAGTAGCAAGTAGCAAGATATGAGTCGCAAGAATTGGTTTCACTCCTAACTCCTCATTCCTCACTTCTAATTCCTAACTGTTGATGGTTTTCACTGCCACCAGTTTGTCGTATCGTTCGCCCCACGGACGGTGATAGACGTAGATGGTATATTCGTTCTCGGTCTGCCAAAAACTGCCTTCGATGGGCTGCAGCGAACCTTTTTTCTCGCCTTTTTGCAGATAGATGTACTGAAAATTGTAGCCGCCCTGCTTCAGATAGAGCGATTTGGTGTAGGCTTTCAGATTGAAATTGTACTCCATGCGCGATGTAGTGTCGAGCTGGTTGCCCATCATATCGCCAAGAATGTAGACGCTGCCTTCGAAAAATGGATCGTCCATCGGCAGCATAAAATGCACCCACATGTAGTCGCCTTCGCTGTCGCTATCGTCGTTATTTTGTCTGTTTATCAGGTAGTTGCCGTCGGCATCGTCGCCTTGCGTGAGACCGCGTTGGGCGCGCGGACCTTCGGGTGAGAGCAGCACCTGAAAATCGCCTTGCTCAAAAACTATGCGCTCGATGCCTTCGCCGTAGGTGTATTCCGACGAAAAATCGATGCTGCGATATTGATTTCCGCCCTCAAAAATCAGGCTGCGATTGTTCTTGTAACTCTGCGTGTTGAGCGATGTGTAGGTCGGTTTCAGGTTGGTGACGGCATTGTCGGTGCGGCGGTTTTGTCGCACCGTAACCTTCAGCTCCGAAAATGGGTCGCGTACCTCGTAGCCCGATGTGTTCAGCTCGAAATCGAGTTGTTGATAGCGGCGCACAAGTTCAATGTCGGTGTTGCCACGCACGCTGCCCGTTACGCCCACCAGCGATTCAACCACCGAAAAACATGCCACGGCCGACAGATGATCGAAATCGTTATTCTTGGCTATCAGCACGGCGTAGTTGCCCGAGACTTTCAGCCGCAAATCGTCGTTTGGCACGCTAAACCAGTAGTGCGTGTAGAGTGCGGTGGTGTTCGTTGCCAGCGTGTAGTCGCCGATTATTCCGTCGTAAAATCCGTCGATAAAATCCACCTCGCTCAGCGACGAAGTGGTCCAATCGGCATTGCAATGCACAATTTTGAAGTTGTAACTCTGCGGCTCGTAACTCATCTCGTCGAACGAAATCAGCAGCCGTTGATCACCATCGAGTTCCACCACGGGCAGTGCCAGTTCGTCGCCTTCGAGGCGCACTTGCAGCGTGCGAATGTGGCTGTCGATGGCATGCGTGCGCCATGCTTCGGCGTGCAAAACGCCGATTAAAAGGCATAGTGTGAGTGTCAGAATGGTGCGTTTCATCAGCGGCAAAGTTAGTAAAAATCGGCGAACTGAACAAAAATGGTGTTTTTGTCGCAAATTTTGTCTATCTTTGCAGACAAATTTTAATCGATTTTCAAAATAACGAAATGGGAAAAGTAATGGTCATTGGCGCGGGCGGCGTGGCTACCGTTGCAGCGCACAAATTGGCACAAAATGCCGATGTTTTCACCGAAATTACTATTGCTAGCCGCACCAAAAAGAAGTGCGATGCCATTGCCGCCGATTTGCTGAAACGCTATGGCGTGAAGGTGGCTACGGCGCAGGTCGATGCCGACAATGTGCCAGAGTTGACGGCACTTTTGAAGCGTGTGAAACCCGATTTGGTGATGAATTTGGCGTTGCCGTATCAGGATTTGCACATTATGGACGCTTGTTTGGCTGCGGGTTGCCACTATCTGGATACGGCCAACTACGAGCCGCTCGACGAGGCAAAATATCAGTATTCGTGGCAGTGGGCCTATCGCGATCGCTTTCGCGAAGCGGGCTTGACGGCCATTCTCGGCTGTGGATTCGACCCAGGCTGCACCAGTATCTACACGGCCTACGCTGCCAAACATCATTTCGACGAGATTCATGAACTCGACATTGTAGACTGCAACGCAGGCGACCACCACAAGGCGTTTGCTACCAATTTCAACCCTGAAATCAACATTCGCGAAATCACACAGAAAGGGCGTTTCTATCTGAATGGTAAATGGGAAGAAACCGAGCCGCTGTCGGTGCATCAGCCCGTAACCTATCCCGAAATTGGCCCGCGCGAATCGTATTTGATGTATCACGAAGAGTTGGAGTCGTTGGTTAAGAATTTCCCGACCATTAAGCGCGCCCGTTTTTGGATGACTTTTGGTCAGGAATATCTCACGCATCTGCGTGTGATTCAGAACATTGGCATGGCTAGCATTGTGCCGATAAACTACGAAGGTCACGAGATTGTGCCGATTCAGTTCCTGAAAGCCGTGCTGCCGCACCCCGAGGAACTCGGCGCCAACTACACGGGTTACACCTCTATCGGCTGCCGCATAAAAGGCGTGAAAGATGGCAAGCCCAGGACCTATTACATCTACAACAACTGCAGTCACCACGACGCTTATCTCGAGACGGGAACGCAGGGCGTAAGTTACACCACCGGCGTGCCAGCCATGACGGGCGCCTACATGCTACTTACTGGCAAATGGGGTGGAGCAGGCGTGTTCAATGTTGAGGAGTTCGATCCCGATCCATTCTTGGAAAAGGTTGCTGCTAGCGGTCTGCCGTGGCACGAGGTGATAGACGGAGATTTGGAACTGTAATTCCAAACAAAAACGATAAAAAAGGCTGATTTCCAATTGCGGATTTCGGCCTTTTTTTTGACTATGATTTCGGTAGACATAACCAACTGCAATCGTGAAATGTAACTCACCGCCCTGTTTTTATTCTTTACTCCTTACTCCTTATTCTGAAAAAAAATCGCTATCTTTGCAGCGAAAATCGTAGGGACGTGCCATGGCGCGTCCCTACAATTTTAATCAACTCAAGAAAGCTGTGGATACCGTAATCTGAAATCTGAAATTTGAAATCAGAAATTTGATTTTACAGCAAATGGCAACTTACGGTCAGACCAGCCATCACAATGCTAACCATCGACATCAGTTTGATGAGGATGTTGAGCGACGGACCTGCGGTGTCTTTGAACGGATCGCCAACGGTGTCGCCCACCACGGTGGCTTTGTGGCAATCGCTGCCTTTGCCGCCGTAGTTGCCCTCTTCAACGTGTTTCTTGGCATTGTCCCACGCGCCGCCAGCGTTCGCCATGAAGATGGCCAGCACAAAACCGCAACTCAGTCCGCCAATGAGCAGACCCAACACGCCAGCTACGCCTAGAATCAAGCCTGTAACCACTGGAACGATTATCGCCAAGAGCGATGGTAACAGCATTTCGTGTTGCGCGCCTTTGGTCGATATGGCCACGCAGCGTGCGTAGTCGGGATCGGCCTTGCCTTCGAGAATGCCCGCTATCTCGCGGAATTGGCGGCGCACCTCTTCGACCATCTTTTGTGCAGCGCGTCCAACGGCATTCATCGTCAATCCGCAGAAAAGGAATGCCATCATTGCACCAATGAAGATGCCAACAAGCACTATCGGGTTCATCAGATGCACATTGTAAGCCTCCATAAAGTCGATGAGCGAGGCCTCGGCCGCATCAACACCATTCGGAAGCACCTCGCCCACGCGCACGAGGGCAATTTTTATCTCCTCGACGTACGAAGCCAGCAGCGCCAACGCCGTGAGCGCAGCCGAGCCAATGGCAAAACCTTTGCCCGTGGCGGCTGTGGTGTTGCCCAGTGCATCGAGCGCATCGGTGCGACGGCGCACTTCGGGATCGAGACCGCTCATTTCGGCATTACCGCCAGCGTTGTCGGCTATCGGACCGTAAGCATCAGTAGCGAGGGTTATTCCTAAGGTCGAAAGCATACCAACTGCCGCAATGCCAATGCCATAAAGCCCGAGCGAGAGGCTTTGTGGAGTGAATTCGAGCGTGAAACCATTGGCGCAAAGATATGCCAGAATGATGGCGATGCCCACTGTTATCACAGGAATAGCGGTGGAAAGCATGCCGAGTCCAAGTCCAGAGATGATGACCGTGGCAGGACCCGTTTGCGAACTCTCCGACACTTTTTGTGTGGGTTTGTAGGTTTGCGAGGTGTAATATTCGGTAGATTTGCCGATGATGACACCCGCCAGCAGACCGACAATCACCGACAGCGATACTTGCCACCACTGATTCGTTTCAGTTCCGAAAAGCCATGCAAAGATGCCGAATGTGGCGGCAGCGATGAGCACTGCAGCCAAGTTCGTGCCGCGACTGAGTGCCGCCAGCAACTCTTTCATGCCAGCGCCCTCTTTGGTTTTGACCACAAAAATGCCGAGCAGCGACAGCACTACGCCCACTGCAGCAATGAGCGATGGCGCGAGAACGGCTTTCAGTTGCATTCCTTCCACAGCCGAGGTGGCAAATGCCGATGCGCCAAGAGCCATGGTGGCAAGAATGGAACCTGCGTACGACTCGTAGAGGTCGGCACCCATGCCAGCCACATCGCCCACATTATCGCCCACATTGTCGGCAATGGTAGCGGGATTGCGCGGATCGTCCTCGGGAATGTTGTATTCAGTTTTGCCCACAAGATCGGCACCGACATCGGCAGCTTTGGTGTAGATGCCACCGCCCACGCGAGCAAAAAGTGCCTGTGTGGATGCGCCCATGCCAAAGGTCAGCATGGTGGTGGTGATGATGATCAGATGATTTTCGGCAGGCAGAAAATGGTCGAGCACGAGGAACCACACCGAGATGTCGAGCAGTGCCAAACCAACCACCACCAAACCCATTACAGCGCCCGAGCGGAATGCCACTTGCAATCCGCTGTTGAGCGATTGACGCGCTGCGTTGGCCGTGCGCGCCGAGGCGTAAGTGGCAGTTTTCATGCCGAAAAATCCTGCCAAGCCAGAGAAAAATCCGCCCGTAAGGAAGGCGAACCAAACCCAGCCGTTTTGCAGGTCGAAATAGGCCATCACAGCAAAAAGAGCGGCCAAAATGGCAAACACAATGCTCACCACTTTGTATTGCTGCTTCAGGTAAGCCATGGCACCTTGACGCACGTGCGCCGCAATTTTTTTCATCAGGTCGGTGCCTTCGTCTTTGGTCAGCATTTGGCGGTAGAACACATACGCCGCCACCAATGCCAAAACCGATGCCGCCAGAACGGCATAGATCAAAAGTTTTAGGTTCATAATGTTTTGGTTATTAGATTAAGGTAAAAATTCAATCATTCAATGAATCAATCATTCGATGATTCGATGATTTCGATCAGCGACTGCACAATGGCGACATTGTATTTTGCTGAGAAATCGTTTTTGAACTGTTCGGCTTGTTGGTTGTTGGCGGTTTCGTCTACTACATCAGAAACGATTCGCAGCACCACGCACGCCACCGAAAAATCGGCACAAACCTGCGCCAGCGCGCCACTCTCCATGTCGGCACACAGCACCGAGGGCAGATTGCGGTTGATGGCGGCTTTGCGCGAAGCTCCCGTTATCAGCAGGTCGCCGCTTGCTATATCGCCAAGAAGTAGTTTGGGCGCGGCAATGCCGTAGTCGAGCAGTTGGCGGCGCAGCTCTTTCGACTGCTTCAGCAGATTATGCACTGCATCGGCCGCCAGATGTTGGTCGTTTTCCTGCACGGCATACGATGTTACGCCCGACAGCGGAACCTCGTAGCGGCGGAAGAGTGGGCGCATGTCCATGTCGTGCTGAAAAAGATGTTGCGCCACCACCACATCGCCAATGTTCAGCTCTGGCACCACCGCGCTGCCGAGTCCTACCGACACGACAAAATCGGGGTGAAAATGCTCTATCAGAACCGAGGCGGTAACGGCGGCAGCCACCTTCCCCCAGCGCGAAAAGACAGCCACAACCTCGTTGCCTGCGCTCTCGAAGGAGTAGAACACCCGTCCGCAGATTTCCGACACATCTTTGTGCTCAATCCGCTCCACGAGCCATTCCACCTCTTCGTATTGCGCTGTAATAATGCCGAGTTTCATTGAAATTTCAGATTTTTAGTAGTAAGTCGCAAGATATGAGTCGCAAGAATTGGTCAGTGCAACTGAAAACGAGTTGTAGAAAATTCTTACTTAGCTTCACTTCTCACTACTAACTTTTTCTCAGAGTTTCGCTTTGATTGCTTTCGAAGCCTCTTCGTAGCCTGGTTTGTCGAGCAGGGCGAACATATTTTTCTTGTAAGCCTCTACGCCCGGTTGGTCAAACGGATTCACGCCAAGCATGTAGCCGCTGATGCCGCAAGCTTTCTCGAAGAAGAAGAGCAATTCGCCCAAGTAGTATTCGTTCAGTTTGGGCATCTCAATCTTTAGATTTGGCACGCCTCCATCGACATGAGCCAGCATGGTGCCGAGTTCTGCCATTTTGTTCACCTCGTCGACGCGCTTGCCAGCCAAGAAATTGAGTCCGTCGAGGTTGGCTTCGTCGTGTGGCACGCGCACTTCGTGGTTCATTTCGGCAACCGAAACAACCGTCTCGAAAATGGTGCGTTCGCCGTCTTGAATCCACTGTCCCATGGAGTGCAAATCGGTGGTGAAATCGACCGAAGCGGGGAAAATGCCTTTATGCTCTTTGCCTTCGCTCTCGCCGTAGAGTTGTTTCCACCATTCCGAAACATAGTGCAATTTTGGGTGGAAATTCACGAGAATCTCGATTTTTTTGCCCGAGCGATAGAGCTCGTTGCGCACGGCGGCGTATTGTGCGGCAGGATTTTCGTCGAAACGCTCCGAAGCGCACACCTCTTGCATTCTGATGGCACCAGCCACAAGTTGGCGCACATCGAAACCAGCGGTAGCGATTGGCAGCAGTCCCACAGGCGACAGCACCGAGAAACGACCGCCCACATTGTCGGCAATCACAAAGGTCTTGTAGCCCTCTTGTGTGGCCAGCGTGCGTAGTGCACCGCGCGATTTGTCGGTGATGCAGACAATGGCTTCGCGGGCAGCGGCTTTGCCTTGTTGTGCCTCGAGTTGCGTCTTCAGCATGCGGAAAGCCAGCGCAGGCTCGGTGGTCGTGCCAGATTTCGATATGCAGATGATGCCGAATTTCTTATCTTTCAGCAGCGATTGCAGTTCGTAGAGGTAGTCCTCGCCGATGTTCTGACCAGCGTAGACCACTACGGGTGCGTCGTGTTTGCTTTTGAGCCATTCGAACGAGTTCGATAGTGCCTCGTTCACGGCTTTTGCACCCAAATAGCTGCCACCAATGCCAATCACCACGACTACTTCGCAGCGTTCGCGCAGTGTTTTGGCTGCAGCCTCTATGTCGTCGAGTTCGGCCACAATGTCGCTTGGCAAAGTGAGCCAACCCAAAAAGTCGTTGCCTTTGCCCGTGCCGTTGTGCAGCATGTGCAGGCATTCGGCGGCTTTGGCCGCGTACGATTTCACAGCGTCGTCCGAAACAAAGCCATACGCTTTTTCGATGTTTAGTTTAATGTCCTTCATATTTTGTTGAATTTTAGATTAGTAAAATTATAAGTTCTCTAATGTTGTTGTTTTACCTAACTATCAGTTGTTTTGTAGTTACCAATTCATCGTTGATTATGAGTTTAATAAAATAGATACCAGTAGGCAGACCCGACAACGAAATTTGTGTTGTTGGTTCATTAGCTTCGACCCTGCGTACACAACCCAAAAGTTCGCTCCAAAGCTCGAGCGTATAGTCGCCATCGTAGGGAACAATGGTTGTAACTTGCTCATCTTCAGCGCTCGAGACAGCCACATCCAAACTGCTTGCTGCTGTGGCAGGATTTACAAAACGAATTGACGGGCGATCGATAACTCTATAGGTTAGCGTGTCGACATTAGATGCAGAGCAACTCTCCATATTTGCGATAATCACCGTTACCGTGCCAGTTGATTTTGGTGTGAAAGTTACTGAACGACCAGTTTGTATCAATGGCGTGGACTGCCCAGGTAAATGTACTTCCCACAACAATTTATCGTTGGGGACAGAGTCGCAGTTTCTTACACTCAATGTATGCGATACATTGACGTACCACAAACTATTGTATGCCCCGTTTACAACAGGCTTTTCGGTTGCGGTTTGTGATGGAATAGTAAAGTCGGCACTTACAGAATACGATTCGCCGCCAAATGTTACGACGGCAGTGATAGAACCATTGCCACTATATGGTCTCCTTAAGTTAACTGCAGCAAGCGACGCAACACGTATGTTTGTGTCACGAACCAAGGTGTCCGCTTTTATTCCTCCTAGCGTAAAACCGCGCTTCAAAGTAACCTGCGAAGTCCCTTGACCACGAACGATAGTTGCTGATTTTTTTACTCTTGTTGTAGGCGTTACAATCCATTGAACTGTTGCTCCCGATGGCACATTCTCAAGCGAATAAACCGCTGTATCGCAAAATAGAGATGGGCCTTGAATAGATATAATGCGATTTAAGAACACTTGCTGTCCTAATTCAACAGGACTAGAACTATATTGAGGAGTTTCACTCTTAGTGTCATTATTCTGTGCATACAAAAATGCCTCTTCCATTGATATACATCCATCCGAATTTGCATCAGCATTTACAACATTCCCAGATGGAGTTTTTTTCGCCATTGCAGAAGTCCAATAATATACAAACTCATCATAATATAAATTATTCAT
>CAVHRT010000038.1:0-14334 GCA_963638355.1 Flexilinea sp.
GCGCACGCACACATCAGCAGATTGGCGAAGTACACAAATCCACACATACAAAAACAGGTGAGGATATTTGGATAGTCAAGCCTGCAAATCGCGTAAGCGAGTCCGAGTTCAAACTACTCAAAGACCGTGCTAAAGAACATAACGGTTATTATAGTAGTTTCGCTAAGAACAGAGGCTTTATATTCAAATCTGAAGAAGATGCAAACAAATTCAATCTAATAAACGATGAAGAGATTACAACAGACCAGACAAGCGCAGATACAGAGGCTGCTTGCAACGCGGGAGAAATTGCTGCGGGAGAGGCAGCGGCTATCACGAGAGATAGACGAGATAGTAGCGGAGCAGAACGAGAGCCCGGCGGAGAAAGCATTGAGGGAGGGTTACGAGAGGCTAAACAGATAGACCTTACCAACGAGCAAGCGGACAAGGAAATTGTAGTCCGTCAGCAAGCCATTGTAAAAATAGACAAGGCTGACGACAAAGTAGCCGACCAACTTGCCGTATTAGGTTTTTACGAAGTAGACAAGTCTAACCCGACAGCGTACCAAGAATTCTACGGCTATGGTAAGACGGCAGAAGCAAAAGCCGTAAAAGACATTGACCGCCTCGCTAAACAACTTGCATCTGACCTTGGTATAGAAATAAGCAAGCGCAAGACCATTGCCAAAGCGAACATCCCCCCTGCGGGTGGCGACATATCTGCTTGTTTGCCTTTAGAGAATGGCAAAGAGTTATATCTTTCTGTAAGTATAGAGCCGAATGTTTCTAACTATTTCAGCCAAGACTACAGCGAAGAAGCCTTGGTGGCTGACCATATGTTTTGGCGCATCGAAGACCCGCAAAAATCGGGCATAAGTCGCTATCTCACGCCAAATCGAAACTTCGGAATGTATGAGAAGGGCGCACTTAAAACCACTTATGGCGAATTGCTGCAAGATATTCGTAAGTGGGGCAAGGACTACCTTCCAAATGTTACCGCAGGAATGACCCTACAAGAAGTAGTGAAAAAAGCGGCAGAACAGACAAACCATAAGAAAAATAATAAGAATAGCATCTCAAGCAATCAGCAAATGCTTGACCTATTTAGCGATGTAACTGACACGCTGAATGAGGAGGCTAAACAAGAGGCTACGGCAGAAATCCCATTGCAAGAGAACAACTTGCACCGCGGGTTTAAAATTGGCGATACTATCAGACACAAAAAGTATGGAGATGTTCATATCGTAGATTTTGAGCGCGATGGTCGTCCTGTTATAGATTCCTTTGGCGCTAAATGGATAACCGAAATTGCCAATTGGAGCGATATAGACTTAACTAATTCAAACACCAATAATACAAGCAATGATGGAAGAACAGAAGTACGAACTGATGGGCGGGGAGAAGGTAGCACTGCTCAAACCGAACCAAGTGGACAATCTGGGAACGAGAATGGACCGTTGGGAGGAAGCCAACAACCGCAAGATGAAAGACCTGTCAGCGGACGAGTGGGTACAAGTGGTACATCACATCGGGTGCATGACGGAGAGCGAAGCGGAGGAACTTCTGTACAGTCTACAAAACAGACTGTAAACGCAGAGCCTATCGATAGTAGCGAATCATCGAAATGGCATAATACGCGCAATTTTTCAGCGAAAGGTAACGAGCATCTTGCTCCTACCACACCTAAAGCACGCTACGAGGCTAACCTCGCGGCTATACGCTTATTGAAACAACTACAAGAAGAAGATAGACAAGCCACTCCACAAGAAATGGTAGTTCTATCTAAGTATAGCGGTTGGGGCGGATTGGGAGAATACTTCCAAGGTGAGCCGGGAACTACATACTACTCGCAGCACGGTGAGCGTTCTCCATATCAAGTACTTGCCTCTATCTTAACACCCGAAGAGTTAGAAGCCGCTCAACTTTCTCGCAACTCCGCATACTACACGCCAGAGAGTGTCATAAACACTATGTGGCAAATAGCAGAACGATTGGGATTCAAGGGCGGCAATATCTTGGAAGGGTCTGCTGGCATCGGCAATATATTCGCGCTGATGCCGAGCAGCATTTCACACAAGAGTAATCTTACGGCAGTAGAGATAGACGACATCACAGCGGGCATACTCGCGCAACTCTACCCAGATGCCACAACGCACCACGCAGGATTCCAAGATGTAGAGATACCAAACAATTCGCAAGACCTCGTTATTACCAATGTGCCGTTTGTCACAGGCTTACGAGTGCACGACAAACAGGAAAAAGACCTGTCGAAACGCTTTGGTAATATACACGACTTCTGTATCGCAAAAAATGTGCGTAAACTCAAACAAGGAGGATTGGGCATATTTATTACCGCAAGCAATACACTCGATAAATCCAAAGACCTACGCTTATGGCTCGACAATGAGGGTAATGCAGATGTAATCGGAGCATTCCGTCTAAACAATGAAACCTTTGGGGGGACAAATGCCACATCGGATATTATTGTAGTACGCAAGCGTATCAACAGTCAGAAAGACCCACGAGCAATCAATGTACTTGACACATCTACTGGTCGTGTTGCTACACAACAACAAGACGAAGTGTGGGATAAAAAAGAGAGGAGATATATACGCCCAGAGGGGAAAGAGTTCAAAGTTGTCTACAATGACTACTTTGTGCAGCACCCAGACAAGATGGGTGGTGTTATGGAGTTTGCATTTGAACGCGGTGTTAAGTGGCGTGAGATGGCACTTGGTTGTTACCCGTCAGCCGATTCCAATCAAGCAGACCTCCTCGCTAAATGGGTGGAGAGTTTAGATAAGGTCGATAATCTCCAAACGAAAGAGGAACAATTTCAATACGCGCCTATTGGCGATTATGAAGATGTGGCGAGCAATATACCATATGGCTCACTCGTGGCGAATTCAAAAGGAGAGATATGCGTAGTACATGCAGGGAAAGCGATACCCATCGAGGGCATTAACTCGCAAAAAGTAAAGGGGCAAACCAAAGCGCAAGTACTCAATGATTATATTGCTATCAAGCAAGCCATCAGTCACACATTAGAGGCGCAGAAAAAAGATATCTCTGATGCCGAACTAAAGCCTTACTTACAACTGCTCAATAAGGTTTACGATGACTTTGTTCGCAAATACGGCAGCCTTAATCGAAATGTTTCTATATCGTTCTTGCGCAACGATATAGAATGGGCGAGCATTGCGGCAATTGAAAAGGTAAGCGAAACTGTCAATCCAGACGGGAAGAAAAAAGTAGAGGTAAGAAAGGCTGACCTATTCAACAAACGAGTAATAGGTATACAAACCTTACCAAAGGCGGAGAGTGCAAAAGACGGTATAATACTATCTATTCAACAATTTGGTACTATTCGCATCGATAAGATATCCGAATGGTTGAGTAAATCCATAGATGAGATAGAGAAGGAAATACTCGACACTCGTCTTGGTTTCCGTAATCCGCAGACAGGCGGCATCGAAGTGCGCCATCAATACTTATCTGGTAATGTGCGCGAGAAGTTGGCTTATGCCGAAGAACATAACGCTGACGGCTCATTAGATGCTAACATTGAGGAGTTGCGTAAAGTAATTCCGATAGATATACCTGCGCACTTAATCGAAATTAATTTAGGTTCGACATGGATACCAATAGAGTTGTACGAGCAGTATGCGAAAGAAAAATATGATATAGACCTCGAATTAAATCATGTTGCAAGTTCGTGGGTGGCTAATCAAATATGGAGGATGGGAGAGCAAGACCGTTCCGGGGGCGTTTATTCCCAAGAAATCGATAAGCAAATTTATGGACATGAATTGATGGTTGCGGCTATGAATAATGTTCCTATTGTAGTCAGCAAAGTTGTAACGCACTATGGTGGTTCAACCGAAACCATTACCGACAAGAAGGCTACAGCCGCTTGTTCCGATAAGATTAGCCAGATAAAAGACGACTTCACAGAGTGGGCGCGAGGTAAGATGCAACAAGATGATAACCTTGCCGACCGAGTGCAAAAAATATACAACGAGCGGTTTAATGCGGTTGTACCTATGCTCAAAGTAGATGATATGTTCCTATCAGAACATCTACCCGGGCAGAATAGCGCCAAGTATAGTCTATACTCACACCAGCAGCAGGCAGTCGCTCGAGGATTGACGCAACCGCTTATGCTTGCGCATGAAGTAGGTACAGGTAAGACTATCTCGCTTATATCAATCGCCATGGAGATGCGCCGTTTGGGAACTGCAAAAAAACCTATGATTGTTGTGCAAAATGCCACAACAAAACAGTTTGTTGCAGATGCAAAGGATTTATACCCTAACGCAAAGATATTGACCATTAGTGACAAAGACCGCACCGCAGAAGGGCGGCAAGAGTTCTACGCCAAAATTAAATATAACGATTGGGACTTAATAATCATTCCGCAGTCTGTTTTCGATATGATACCCGATAGCGAATCGCGTATGCAAGATTTCATCAAGGAAAAGATTGATGAAAAGATACATGCCATCGAGGCTGCGAAACAAGCAGGAGTTGATAGCAAAGTTACTGACCGTATGGAGCGTGAACTCGTAGCACTGCAAGGGGACTTTGAAGATAACAACATGAGTGGTAAACACACTACCAAGAAGTCCAAAGACGGCAAGAAAGAAGCAGAAAAGCGGGCTAACGCAGAGGCAAGGGCGAAAGAGATGCTCGACCGCAAGACGGATAGTGTAGCCAACTTCGATGAGATGGGTATTGACGCGCTCCTTATAGACGAAGCGCATAACTATAAACATCTCGGTTTTGCCACTATGATGCAACGCGGTGTAAAAGGTGTAGACCCAAGTTACTCTAAGCGCGCTGCTGCCCTTTTCCTCAAATGCCAAGCGGTATATGAGAAAACGGGACATAAAAATGTGATATTTGCGACAGGCACACCCATTAGCAATACCGCAGCAGAGATATGGACTTTCATGAAGTACCTCATGCCCAAAGTAATGCTCAAAGAGAATGATATTTACTACTTCGATGATTTTGTGCATAACTTTGGAAAAATCAATGAGCAGGCAGAGTTCGCCACAAACGGCAAATACAAAGTTAACAACCGATTTGCGCAATATAACAATGTGCCAGAGTTAATGCGTCTATGGCTTACGGTAGCCGACTGTGTTCTTACTCGCGAGGTGGGGCGAGTTAATGATAAGGTGCCAGAGTTAGAGGGTGGCAAAGCACAAGATATTTTCTTGGAGCAATCCCCATCACTAATTGATATCATGGCGGCAGTTCGCGCAAAATTAGACGAGTTCGAGCAAATGAGCGGAGCAGAGAAAAAAGAAAACTCTCATATTCCGCTTACCATGTATGGTATCGCCAAGCGTGCGGCAATAGACCCACGACTTGTAGATGAGTTTGCCGAAGATGAACCATTATCAAAGACAAATAGAGCCATTTCAGAGGTTTTACGCTCGCTCAATGATAGCAAGAGGTACAATGGTACGGTGGCTATATTTTGCGATAGTTATCAAAATAAAAAGAGCGGATTTAATCTATTTGAAGACATCAAAGATAAACTGGTAGACCAAGGTGTACCCGCCAATCAGATTGCCATCATTCGCAGCGAGATGACCGATACCGCAAAGCAAAAGATATTTGATGCTGTGCGCGAAGGCGATATTCGCGTCATCATGGGTAGTACGCAGACATTAGGCACAGGTGTAAACATACAAACTCGTTTGCACACGCTTATACACATGGACGCTCCAGACCGACCGATGGACTATACGCAGCGCAATGGTCGTATCTTGCGGCAGGGCAATATGCACAAGGAGTGGGGCATCCCCGTTCGCGTGTTGCGCTTTGGCGTTAAAGGTACTCTTGATGTTACCTCCTATCAACGGCTGAAAACAAAAGCAGGCTTTATCGATAGTATCATGAATGGCAAATCTATGATAGATAACAATCTCGAAAATCGTGTCATAGACGATGCCGATGAGGGCGTATTTGATAATATGCTTGCGGTTATCTCGGGTTCACAATATGCGATATTACAACAACAAGCCCAGCGCGACCTTCGTAAATGGGAGGCGCGCGAGCAACAATATCGCATAGACCAGATACTCATTGCTAATAAGACAAAAAATAATGACCTCATCATAGGACATCGCAAGCAGTTAATAGAACAAAGTAAAAAACTGATAGAAGAGTATCAAAAGGTTTTCCCAAATGGTAAGGTTAACGAGTATAATGTCGATGGAACTATATGCCGCACGCAAGATGCGCTAAAAACTGCGCTCAAAGCACTAAATAAGCAGATATCCGCAGAGAGCGAAACTTTACGCGCTGACAATTGGGGCGATAAGAAATTTTTATCCTACAATATATCGTTTAATGGCGTACCGTTCAACATCTCAATCCATCTTGTCAGAAAAATAGACTATAAAGACGGAAAGACCGTGAGAACAATAGGAAAAGAACTTTTTTATAGTTCTCCATTATTGGGCGAAAACGCTATCCCATCTGACACAAAAGTAATAGACCGACTCATAGAAGAAATACAAACTAACATTCTAACAGGTAAGCAGGCAGAAGGGACAATAACCTATTCGCAAAATTACATCGAACGCTTGCAAAAGGATAATGACCTAATGCGCGCTCGAGAAGGTAAACCCTTTGAACACCAAGCCGAGTTAGAAAAAGCGCGGGCGTTATTTAACGAATACACCCAAAAAATGGAAGCGGAGTTGAAAGCGCAACAGGAGGAATACGCAAGCAAAGCGCATGAAGCAGTCAATCTTGACAAGATGGATAGTGAAGATGATGCTACTGACGACACGGCAGAAGCACAATTTCAACTGGACGCTTTGGATTATGACGAAAACCTTACACCTGCGCAAAAGCGAGCCACGGAATACTTGTTCAATGCACTAAAAAACGCGGGTATAGAAGTTGAGTTAATTTCGCAAGCGCAGGCGCAACATAGGCGTGCGCTAATGCGAGCATTTTCACAAGGGAAGGCTCTCCAACTCTCTGGCAAAATTTATGGTTATGCATGGGGAGGTAAAATTTGCCTTACACCAGAGGGGCTGAACCTCAACACACAAATCCACGAGTACACACACTTGTGGGACAATGCTTGCCAACAAGTCAATCCTGAATTGTGGAAGCGTGGTGTAGAACTGATGAAGCAGACACCGCTATGGGACAAGATTAAAAATGACCCCCGCTATGCGAACTTAAAGACAGATGACCAAATAGCGAGTGAAGTCCACTCAAGAGTCACGGGCAAAGATGGCGCGGCTATAATGGAGCAAATGACAAAAGCGACAGAAACGAAAGGCTTGGCATCGATGGTTAAGGAATTAGGGCTGGTTGGAATGCTTAAGAAATGGCTCTCTGACTTTTGGCATTGGACAAAGGACACTTTTGCTCCGTGGACAAAAGAAGAGGCGGCGCAGGTATCGATAGACGATTTTGTGCGTATGCCGCTTGCCGACCTGCTTAATGGTGTGAACCCCAATGCATTTGGCGTAGACAAGAAAGGCACTCGATTCCAAATCATAGGCGAACCTTACGATTACAATGCCTATCCTTATGGACGAGTAGAACCCAACCTCGCGAATAAAGAAGTAGAGATTGTTACCACGGATGCCAATCATGGTTTTGCAAACTACAATGACGCACGCACTTGGGCAAAGCAGAACATAGCCAAAACCTATAACAATGAACAAACGGGAGGCAAGGGCGATATACGCATAAGTAATGCCGCTATCGACAAGTACCTTTCACAAAGTTCTGTTGATAAGAGCGATACCAAAGATGTTCATTTGGCAGTACTAAAAGTGTTGCCCGAATTATTGCGAACAAGTATTGATGTTGAAACGCACCCTGACTTCCTCAAGGGCGCAGACGGCAAGAGAACTGCCGCTAATGAGATAAACAAGGATGTACTTATACATAGATGCTATGGCGCAGTAAACATTGGCGATAATACATATCGGGTAAAGATTACGCTGAAAGAAGATGCAAGAGATAGTAAGTTACCACAAAATGCCCATTCGTACGAAGCAACAAAAATAGAGTTGCTGGATGGTCAACATGGAGGCGTTACTATGACCCCTCCCCGCAATTCCAACAACTCTAAAGAAAAGTTGCTCGCAGGAACATTGGTTAAACCTGATGGTGATAACCCCAATACGAACAACTTTATTTCGGCTGCAAAGTTATTACAAAATGTTGGAATGTCCTACAATCCAAACGAAAAAATTTTGGAAAAAAGTAAAGACGAAAGTTCGTACTCTGCAGACGACATTCGTTTTTCTATCGAAACCGATGAGGAGTTCGAGAGCGAGTTTGGTATGGAGGGTGCAAAGGAAGAGCCAGTGCCGTTCGAGAATGTCGTTGGCAAAATACAACCAGACGAGGGGTTGCGTGAGTATGCTTTGCGCATGAATGCCGTGATGAACGGCTACAGCGAAGAGCGTATGCAACAAATTGCCGAGTTGGTAAATAAGCGCATGGAGCGAGGCGGCAAATGGTTCGCTAAACTTTATCGCCACCTGTACGACAAATACTACCCACTCGACCGATTCCAAAAGGCATTAGCCGAGCAGGGGGCATTGCTCGACCAGCGCACGGACGCATATAGCGACATTTTCCGTAGCATGGGTCGTGCCACCACGCAGTTCCAAAAGTTCTATGACGAGCGTTTCAAGCCGCTCACTACCCTACTGCGCTCGCTCATCGAGAGTAAGGCGGTAAAGAACTTCAAAGATGTACGTTGGGCAGACAAGAAAACAATGTCGGAGCGTGATAAGATTACTCTTTACTTGCGTGCCAAAGATATGGTAGAGTGCAAGGAGAAAGGTCTTGTCGAACGCGGTGCAGCAGGTTTCGCTGATTTTGTGCGCCATGCCGACAACGCATTAGCGGGTCGTGGGTTCGAGCCCCACCGGGAATACAACTGAAAATCAGAGAGTTACAATGTAATTCTCTGATTTTTTTGTCGGTTTGAGCGAAAAAATCAGCCCAATGCTATGGAAAACCATAATCACGTGGACTGAAATGTCAGACAGGGCTACCAATGCTCAGCAAAAAGCCGCTCCTGATACACACGTCCTAAACGCTATCCCTGACATAGACGTTGCAAAGATACGAAAATTTTCGCACCCAGAAAAAGCAGTTGAGTTTTTCAAATTAAATTCGTAACTTTGCGCAAATGTATTGGTGCGAAAATTGGCAGACGAAAATGTGCCAAATTGCGCCACAAAACTGACCACGAGATGACCATCAAAAAACTGACGATTTGCCTATTGGCCGCGGTTTCGTGCCTTGCAGCAACCGCACAAGAGACGGAAGCATGGCACCACAACAATCACCTTTTCGACGAGGGACGCACACTGTACGAACAGCGCAAATTTGGCGGCGCAGCAGAGCGTTTTGCCGATTTTTGCGAACAAGCAGACCCCAACAGTCCGCGCTATGGCGAAGCACAATACTACATTGCCTGCTCGGCCTACGAACTGAAGCGCAAAGAAGCCGCCACGCTGCTCAAACAGTACCTAACCAACTATCCCGATGCACCAATGCGCGAACGCGTGGCATACATGATTGGTCGTTTGGCATTCGAGGGCAAAAAATACGAAGAGACGCTGAAATGGTACGACCAAGTGCAAAACAAGCACCTCGATGGTGCCGAAAACATGGCGTATCTCTACACCAAAGGCGTAGCCTACTTGAAACTCGAAAAATATGAGCCCGCGCGCATCTTGTTTGCCACGCTCAACGGCAAAAAAACAATCTACGAAAAAGATGCGCTCTACTACTATTCGTACACCGAATTTTGTCTGGAAAACTACGACAAAGCCATCGACGGATTTTTGGAGCTGTCGCTCAATTCGCCCTACGCTGAGCCTGCCGCCTACCATGCGCTGCAAATATACGACCGCGTGGGCGACACCGACAAGGCTTGCGAATATGGCAAAACGCTGATTTCGCGCTGGCCAAACAGCAAATACAACTCCGAAGCCTATCGCATTTTGGGCGAATCGGCCTACGCCAACGAGAACTACAGCGAGGCAGTCGATTATCTGAAAAAATACGAGCGCAACAGCAAAAAAGTACAGCGCGCCGACATGTACATGCTCGGCATGGCGCAATATAAGCAGGAAAATTATCGCGAAGCCGTTGCGGCACTGTCGAAAGTTACCGCCACGCAGGACAGTTTGGCACAAAATGCCTACTTGCACATCGGTTTGAGTTATGCCAAATATGGCGACAAAGCCAAGGCGCGCATGGCTTTCCGCAACGCTGCCGAGCACAATTTCGACAATGCAATAAAAGAGGAGGCCGACTACAACTATGTGTTGGCCGTTTACGAAGATGCCGCACCATTTGGCGAATCGATCAAGGCATTCGAGAGTTTTTTGGAGAATTATCCGAAGACCAAGCACGCCGACGACATCTACGGTTATTTGGCGGACATCTACATGACCGAAAAAGATTACCACACCGCCTACGAATCGCTGAAAAAGGTGAAATCGAACAGCGCAAAAATTCGTGCCGCGCGCGAGAATGTGCTTTTCCAACTTGGCACCGAAGCATTTGCCGCCAAAAACTACAGAGAGGCGTTAGATTATTTCGATAAATCGATAAAAGAGTACACTGCGCAATCGTATTCGGCGCAGGCATTCATGTGGCGTGGCGAAACCTACTATCAACTGGGCGATTATGCCAATGCGCGCCGCGATTTGCAGGCATTTCTTGCAAAAAATCAGAAGAAAACGCCTGAACAACTGCAAAAAACCTACTACACGCTGGCTTATTGCTACTACGAGGAGGAAAATTTTGCCGATGCCATTGAGTGGTTCAAGAAATATGCCGACACACAAAAACGCCACGACGGTCGCCTCTACTGCGACGCCATGAACCGCACGGGCGACTGCTATCTGTATCAGCGCAACTACGAGCAGGCAAAAACCTACTATCAGATAGTGGCAGCCGAATCGCCACGCTACGGCGACTATGGCGCATTTCAGAACGCATCAATTCTGGGAATTCAGAAACAATACAAAAACAAAATTGCTGCGCTCGACAAGTTGCTGACCGACTATCCGCGCTCCGACTATGCCGACGAAGCCATGTACGAGATTGGTCGTGCGCATGTGTTGCTCGAAGAACGCGACGAAGCCATTGTGGCATACAACCGCGTGATTGCGCAATATCCGCGCACCGCTGTGGCACGCAAAGCATCGCTCGAAATTGGTATGATTTACGCCAACAATGGCGACGACACCAAAGCCATAGAGGCTTACAAAGAGGTGGTAAACAACTACCCCAGCAGCGAAGAGGCCAAAGTGGCGATAGAGAGCATGCAAGCCATCTATGTGGACAACAACCAGATAAACGACTACATTGCCTACCGCGAATCGATTGCGGGCAGCGCCATCTCGACAGTGAAAAAATCGCTCGAAGACTCGCTCAATTTTGCCGCCGCCGAACGACTTTTTGTGAAGGGTCAGTACAAAGAGGCCACCACAAGTTTCAGAAACTACCTGACCAACTATTGCGATCAGCAGACGCTGAATTGCATCACAGCACAATACTATTTGGCCGAAAGTTATTATCAAACAGGATTGAAAGACAATGCGCTCGAGTACTTCGAGACGCTGACGCATTTTGTCGGCAATCAGTATCAAGAAGAAGCCTTAACACGCTGTGCCGAAATAAGTTACGACAAGAAAGACTTTGAGCAATCGCTCTCGTATTTCGAGCAGTTGCAGGAGGTCGCTGGTAGCAAAGAGGCCAAGAACATGGCGCGCATTGGAGCGTTGCGTTGCAGTTATTCGCTGAAACTCTACAACAAGACCATTCTGGCAGCCAACGATCTATTGGAAGATGCCAGCACCAACGAAGCCATTGTGCGTGAGGCGCGCTACTGTCGTGCAAAATCGTACATTGCCACCGACGAGGCGCTACTTGCCACCGACGATTTGCTGGAATTGAGTCAAGACCTGCGCCACGAGATGGGAGCCGAAGCCAAATATCTGCGTGCGCAGTTGATGTACGACGGCGGTCAGTACAACTCGGCCGAGAGCGAGATTATGGACTTTATCAGCAAAAACACGCCGCATCAATACTGGTTGGCGCGCGCATTTGTGCTGCTGGCCGACATCTACATTCAGGCGGGCGACGACTTCCAAGCCAAGCAATATCTGCTTAGTCTGCAAGCCAACTACCAAGCCGACGACGACATAGCCACCATGATAGAGACACGCATGCGCGGCATTGCCGAACGCGAAGAAAACGAAATTGACGAATAAAAAAACGCTAGCATACAATCATGAAAAAGATTTCATTATTCATCATAGCCACTGCCCTTTGCACCGCTGCCACAGCGCAAACCACCGACTCGGTGATGACGCAATCGGTAAACATCGAGAAAGAGTACACGCCCGAAGTTGTGAAGGTGAAACGTGCCGACATTGAGTTGCCTGCCACCGAACCAAAAGTGGAGAAAAGCGAGGTGAAATACAGCAGCGAGACTGCGCCAATGGCGGTTGAATCACAATTTTACCCACTGCCCGCCGCCGATGCCAAAAACACTGGTCGCCCAACCTACAAACCGGGCTATGCTCGCGTGGCGATTGGTTTCCCACTGGTTTGGATGGCCGATGTGTGGACGCCCGTAGTAAACAACAAAACCGATTTTCTGGGCATGACATTGAACCACAACGGTTTTTGGAATGGCAATAAAAAACTGATTGATACCGATTTCGAACTCGACTACAAGCACCACTTCAACACGGGAATGCTCTACTCCAAAATCGGCTTCAACAATGACTACTATAGTTACTACGGTGAAGACACGGTATTCAACAAAAGCACCTATTTCGACGAAGAAAAAGGGAATGATTTTTCGGGACTTGGCTTGCAGCCTGAGATGCGCACCACCACGGCGGCGCACGTTCTGCTCGGTTTTGGTTCTGAAAAAGAACGCAAAAACTGGACTTACGATGGCAATCTGCGCTACGACATTATGACCTCGAGTCCGACCGTAACGCGCGATGGCATAAAACTGAGACAAGCGGCTCAGCGTGAGCATCGCATTGCGTTGAACCTGATGGGTGGCTACAACATCGACGGGCATCACATCAATGCCGACCTTGGCGTGGAAGCCTATCTGCGCAACAATCCCGCTCGCACGCTCTATCTCATTGCCGACAGCATCGCAGGAAGCCAAGTTGATCACACCCTGCGCGACACCACTTTCACCAACGCTGACAACAAGCCGCAATTCCTCATCACCTTCAACCCGCGCTACGAAAAGCAGTGGAACTCGCTCAGTCTGCGTGCTGGCGCAAAATTGTGGTTTTCGGTGAACAAAGGCAAAGTGGTTTCGGCCGCGCCCGATGTGGAGGTGCGCTACACCTTCCGCCAACTTTTCAGCGTTTATGGCGGCATTGGCGGCGATTATGCAGTTACATCGATCAGCAACATGCTTGACGAGAACCGCTACATGAACCTCGACAGCATGCCCACGCTGAACGACTACACGCCCGCCGATTTCCACGCTGGATTCGACATCACGCCAGTCAGCGGGCTGCAAATTGGCGCATCGGTAAGCTACAAAATGATTCAAAACACGCACTTTTTTGTAAACACAGAATTTGCTTGCACCGAAACGCCGAACGTCTATCCGAAGAACGATTTGGACTATGTCTACGGCAACACTTTCAACCTAGTTTATGCCAAGACAAACCTGCTGCAGGCCGAGGCGCACATCGACTATAACCTGAAAGAGCGCTACACCTTCCACGCCAGCGGGCGCTACAACGGTTGGAATGTGAAAGACGAAAATGTGGAAGCGTGGAACAAGCCCACTTGGGAGGCTGACGCTAGCATTGAGGCGCTGTTTACCAAAAATTTCGCAGGAAATGTGCGTTTTTACTACGCCTCGGAGCGCAAAACACCGCTCGTAAATGTCGATGGCAACGGCTACGATGTAAAGACGCTTGCGCCGATTTACGACCTAAACCTGTCGCTCAGTTACACATTCCCGAAAAACATCAGCATATTTGTTCAGGCCAACAATCTGCTCGCCATTTCGGAGAAACTGCGCTACCAAAACTGGTACGGCTACGACAATATTGGCACACACGTGATGGCAGGCATTAGTGTATCGTTTTAGAAGAATAAGAAGCGAAGAATCGCTTCAATAATCATAGAAACAGCGCAGCGGCGACTGTTAAACACATATTTTTTCATAGCATTACTATTATTTCGTGTCAACCGAAAAACCGACCATTTTTTCTGGAGATAACTCGCAAATAATAATTGTAAAGTCTTTCCGTAGAGGGGCTTTGCTCTGCAATTTTAGAA
>CAVHRT010000039.1:0-14243 GCA_963638355.1 Flexilinea sp.
TTGCAAAATTATGACAGCTGATTTTCAATTAGTTACAAAACAAAAAAGAGCAAAAAAAATACAATGCGCTATTTTTTGCTATTTTTACTCTATTTTTTTTCGTGCAAATTGCCTTTTTCAATTCATGCACCCCCGAACAACAATTATATGCGCCGCTGAAAACAGCTGACAGCCTTCTACGCACAGAAACCGATAGCGCACTTGCAATACTAAATGGTATAAAAGAGCCTGAAAAACTGTCGGAAATGGACTACGCTTGGTGGTGTCTGCTTAGCGAACAAGCCAAATACATACTTATGCTCCCAGTTTCGCCCGATAGCGTAATACTCACAGCCATAAACTATTTTACAAAAGTAAACGACAAGCATACACTAGCTAGATGTTACTATGTGCAAGGATCGGAATATAGCGAAACAGATTATCTAGTACAAAGCATGACAGCACTAAAAAACGCCGAAAAATTACTATCGGAATGCACGCCAACAGACAGTCAACTTACAGCGTACAATTACTACCGCATGGGCTACGCATCGGAATGTGAAGCCCTAACCCAAAGTGCAGTAGAATACTACAAAAAGGCATTAAAATACTTTCCATCCAACACACCAGATTTGAATTACACATATACCAATCGCGAAATATTCAGAATGTACGACAACAAAAATATCGATAGCGCACAATACTATTTCGAACAAGCAAAATATTACGCCAAACGCGACAATAACAAAAAAAGCTACTACACAATTATTGCCGCAGTTTCTTACAATTCGCCGCTATGGGATGCGCGCACAGCCATAACCTGCAATAGTTACCTGTGCGACACACAATACCTCTACCGCTACGCTGCCGAAGTAGCATATGCCTACATGCAACTCGACAAGATGGACTCGTGCAAAATGTATCTCGATAAACTTGCAAACGACACTGCCATAATGGGCTGGAGCAAATACCACCACCACTATTTCAGTGCACTCTATTACGACAAACTAGGGCAATATAAGCAGGCTTACGAGGAGGTGAAATACACTCTCGAAATAAGTAGCATTTTCAACGAACAAAAAAATAGTGCGCAGACCATGTCGACAGCCGACAAATTCGACAACGAACAATACGAAATAAAAAATCAACTGCTACAAACAGAGGCAAAACAAAAGAATCTGATAATCGTGATAATGGTACTACTGCTTGTTACGGTAGTAACGCTTGCCGCCACCGCAATAGCCTACATGCGGCAGAAAAATGCACGACAAAAGGAACAAATTGCCATGCAGCGCCAAAAACTAACCAGCCAACTGCAATTTCGCATAGCCTGCACGCAACAACTGAATGTAGAGCAATCGACAGGCAATTTGCAACTCGAAAATTTGCCAGAAAACATTCGCAACATAGTGCAAGAGATAACCTACGTAGGCAACAAATGGGAACAACTTATGAGCGAATTGAACAGTTGTTATGCCGATTTTTTCAAAAAGGCGAAGGAAAGGTTTCCACACCTTGCCGACATGGATCTGCTACTGGCGTGCCTCACGGCGTTGGGGCTTTCGCACGACGACATTATTTGGCTGCTTTGGATTCCGAAAAACAAATACTATCGCCGCCGCCAACTGCAAAAAGAACATGCCGGCATAGAATCGAGCAAAGACCTAGACGCAGCTTTTGCCGAGATTATGCAATCGATTTTGTAGGGAATTGCTGCTTAAAACTCGCTCGTGAAGTGGAAGCGAATTTTTGGGAAATCTTGCTGCGCCATCTGTAGCAGATAGCCGCTCTCGGCCAAAAACACATCGCGACCGTCCTTATCCTTGGCCATGTACTGATATTTTCGGCGTTTGAAGTTGTCGAGTTCGGCGGCATCGTCGCTCTCTATCCAGCAAGCCTTGTAGAGCGACAGCGGTTCCCAGCGGCATTGCGCGCCATATTCGTGCAGCAGGCGGTATTCGATGACCTCGAACTGCAGTTGCCCCACCGTGCCAATGATTTTTCGACCATTGTTTTGGTGCGTAAACACCTGCGCCACGCCCTCGCCCATCAACTGTTCGATGCCTTTTTGCAGTTGCTTCGACTTCATCGGGTCGGCATTATCGATGTATTTGAACATTTCGGGCGAGAAACTCGGCAATCCGCGGAAATGCAACTCTTCGCCCGAGGTGAGCGTGTCGCCAATTTTGAAATTTCCCGTGTCGGGCAAACCCACAATATCGCCCGCATAAGCCTCGTCAACCGTCTCTTTTTTTTGCGCCATGAAAGCCGTTGGACTGCTGAATTTGAACTGTTTCCCCAGCCGAATATGCTTATACGGCACATTGCGTTCGAACCGCCCCGAGCAGACCTTCACAAACGCGATGCACGAGCGATGATTCGGATCCATGTTGGCGTGAATTTTGAATACGAAGCCCGTGAAATTCTGTTCCGTAGGACGCACTTCGCGCTCCTGAGCCATCACAGGCAGCGGGGCGGGCGCAATCTGCACAAAACAATCGAGCAACTCTTTTACGCCAAAAGTATTCAGCGCACTACCGAAAAACACCGGCGCCACGCGCGCCGCCAAATAATCGTCCACACTGAACGGATTGTAAACGCCCTCGATGAGTTCGAGGTCGGCACGCAGTTTTTCGGCATGATCGCTGCCCACCATATCGTCCAGTTGCTGGCTGGCAAGATCGACCGCCACAGTTTCGCTAACTCGCTGTTTATTAGGCGTATAGAGATTCAATTTTTGCTGAAAAATGTTGTAGACGCCTTTGAACTTCATGCCCATGCCAATAGGCCAACTGAGCGGGCGCACACCAATGCCGAGTTCCGCCTCGAGTTCGTCGAGCAGATCGAACGGGTCGCGACCTTCGCGGTCCATTTTGTTCACGAAAATCATCACAGGCGTGCGTCGCATGGTGCAGACTTGCATCAGTTTGCGCGTTTGTGCCTCCACGCCTTTGGCAGCGTCAATCACAATGATGACGCTATCCACGGCCGTGAGCGTGCGGAAAGTGTCTTCGGCAAAATCTTGGTGACCAGGCGTATCGAGAATGTTTATTTTGTAGCCATCGTATTCGAAACCCATCACCGAAGTGGCTACCGAAATGCCACGCTGTTTCTCTATTTCCATCCAGTCGGATGTGGCAGTTTTCTTGATTTTGTTCGATTTCACTGCGCCCGCCACATGAATGGCTCCACCGAAAAGCAACAATTTTTCGGTGAGTGTGGTTTTACCAGCATCGGGGTGCGATATGATGGCGAAAGTGCGCCTGCGATTGATTTCGGATTCAAACATCGTAAACTAGTGGGAAAGTTTATAAAGTTCGTAAAGTTTGTAAAGTTTGGGGTGCAAAATTACGATTTTTCGGCGGATTGGACAACATTTTCGAGCGTTCGACAAACGGCGCGATTTTCGGTTGCAGATTATCAATTAAATTTTGTACCTTTGCAGATTATAGTTTTCACCGAAAAATCAAACCGAAAGAATATGAAAAATTTCAAGAGAACACTGATTACATCGGCTCTGCCCTACGCCAATGGTCCTGTGCATATTGGTCATTTGGCAGGCGTTTACATTCCGGCCGACATCTACGCACGCTATCTGCGCCTGAAGGGCGAAAAGTGCCTATTCATCGGCGGCAGCGACGAACATGGCGTGCCTATCACCATTCGCGCCAAAAAAGAGGGCTGCACGCCACAAGATGTGGTCGATCGTTACCATTCGCTCATAAAACGCTCGTTCGAGGAATTTGGCATCTCGTTCGACATCTATTCGCGCACCTCGTCGAGCATTCATGCCAAAATGGCATCTGATTTCTTCAAAACGCTCTACGACAAAGGCGAATTCATCGAAAAGACATCGGAACAATACTACGACGAAGAGGCGCATCAATTCCTTGCCGACCGCTACATTACGGGCGAATGTCCGCACTGCCACGCACAAGGTGCCTACGGCGATCAGTGCGAAAAATGCGGTACTTCGCTTTCGCCAACGGAGTTGATAAATCCGAAATCGGCCATCAGCGGCAGCCAACCCGTGATGCGCAAAACCAAACATTGGTATCTTCCACTCGACAAGCACGAGGCGTGGTTGCGCCAGTGGATTTTGGAAGAACACAAAGAGTGGCGACCGAATGTGTACGGACAGTGCAAAAGTTGGCTCGACCTTGGTCTGCAGCCGCGTGCCGTGAGCCGCGACCTCGACTGGGGCATTCCGCTGCCCATTCCCAATGCTGAAGGCAAAGTGCTGTATGTCTGGTTCGATGCGCCCATCGGCTACATCAGCAACACCAAAGAGTTGTGCGATGCGCACCCCGAACTGGGCAGTTGGGAGACTTGGTGGAAAGACAAAGAGACGCGCCTCGTTCACTTCATCGGCAAGGACAACATCGTATTCCACTGCATCGTTTTCCCATCGATGCTGAAAGCCGAAGGCAGCTACATTTTGCCTGATAATGTGCCAAGTAACGAGTTTATGAACCTCGAAGGCGACAAAATTTCGACCTCGCGCAACTGGGCAGTGTGGCTGAACGAATATCTCGAAGATTTCCCCGGAAAACAAGATGTGCTGCGCTACGTTCTCACCGCCAATGCCCCCGAAACGAAGGACAACGACTTCACTTGGCGCGATTTTCAAACGCGCAACAACAGCGAATTGGTGGCCATCTACGGCAACTTTGTAAACCGTGCTTTGGTGCTTACGCAAAAGTATTTCGATGGTTGTGTGCCTGCGCTTGGTGCGCTCACCGACTACGACCGCGGCACCCTGACTGAATTTTCGGAAGTAAAATCGCGCATCGAGCAGCTGTTGGACAATTTCAAGTTCCGCGACGCACAAAAAGAGGCGATGAACCTTGCGCGCATTGGCAACAAATACTTGGCCGACACCGAGCCTTGGAAACTGATAAAAACTGACGAGGCGCGCACCGCCACCATTCTGCACATTGGCCTGCAAATAGCCGCCAACTTGGCCATTGCATTCGAGCCATTCTTGCCATTCTCGAGCAAAAAACTGCGTGCAATGCTCGGTCTGGGCGACTGCCGTTGGAGCGATTTGGGCAAGATTGATCTGCTGAAAACAGGCGCAAAACTTGGCACGCCAGAGTTACTTTTCGAGAAGATTGACGACGCTGCCATCGAGGCACAATTGAAAAAATTGGCCGACAAGAAAGAGCAAAATCGCCTGAACGCTTGGAAGCCAGCCGAGGTGAAACAGCCCACCAACATCGAAGAGTTCGATAAGGCCGACATACGCGTTGGCACCGTGCTTGAATGCCAGAAAGTACCGAAAGCCGACAAACTTTTGCAGTTCAAAATTGACGATGGCATGAGCGGACGCACCATTGTGTCGGGCATTGCGCAGAGTTATCCCGAACCAGAAAAATTGGTCGGGATGCAGGTTTGTTTCATCGCCAACTTCCCACCACGCAAGCTGAAAGGCGTGGAGAGCCAAGGCATGATACTCTCGGCAGTTGACTACGACGGCAGACTTGTGCTTGTTCAGCCTAGCAAACCCGTGAAAAACGGAAGTCAGGTGGGGTAAAATAAACAACAAAAACATTATGAAGAAGACCATTTTCATCATCTCATTGCTGCTTGCGAGCATGGGCATTTATGCCGCCGACCTGTGGGTTTATGGTGTAACCGTAGAGGACTCGCACTGGAAAACCGACGATGGCAAAGGCAATCGCAGCAACCTTACGCCAACCGTGCCAGCTGCGTACACCAGCAAATTCAATCAAACCACCTACTTCACGCAATATGGTTGGTACGATGTGAACAAACGCAGTCTGTACTATGGCGACAACCGTCTCTGTTGGGCAACTGCCGCCAGCAATATGTTGCAATGGTGGATCGACCAAAATGCGCAATACATCAGCGACATCGACGGTATTCCACATGGTTGGTCGAGTGTGGCAAACTATCAGCGAGGCGGGAAAGAACACACGAATTGTATTTTCGACGATTTTTGTGCGAATTTCGAGAATCAGGGTGGGAAAACGGCTAGCGGAATCTATTGGTATTTTCTTGGCGATGCACTTGGCATGACCATGCTCGACAATGCTACGCCGCTCACTGGCGCGCCATCGTATGCCACGCGCGGCGGATATCTTGCCAATCGCATGCAGACCACCAATGGCAAATCAACTAGCGAGACTTTGGCTAGTTTGGTTGGCGTATACGACTACAATTTCGACGAATACGATGAAACCGACTATTTCAGCCTTTTTCAGACGCAACTAACCGAGGCATTGGCCAGCGGAAGTGCCGTCGGTATAAGCATTACGGGGCATGCACTCACCGTTTGGGGCTGCGAACTGAACGACAAAGATTCGCTTACGGCACTCTATATTTCCGATTCCGACGATGATTCGTTCAACGGCATTGTGAAATACGCTGTAACACGCGGCGATAACGGCGAACACACCAACTACGCTTACCTCAACAACGGCACTACGAACGACATCATCATCAGAATTTCGACCCTGAACCGCGGCGCAGGACTTTTCAAAGTGCCATCGACGACTACGAATTTAACGGACAAAATGCAAGAAACCGCCATTTGGTCTGAAAACGGACAAATTTTCGTAAGCCAACCCATCGAAAGCACTTGGGAGGTTTATGCCATTTCGGGCGAACTGCTAAAACGCGCCAACATCGGCACAGAAGGCAACCTAGGAACATTCTCGGCGGGTTGCTACATTGTGCGAAACAACAATGGAACAGTACAAAAAATCATAATCAAATAAAACTATGGACAAACGACTCACAAAATCGGAAAATCGCATGCTTTCGGGCGTATGCGGAGGCATTGCCGAATATCTCGGCTGGGACGCCACCTTGGTGCGCGTTGTGTATGCACTACTGTCGATCTGCTCGGCAGGTTTCCCCGGATTGCTAATCTACATCATTTTGGCGATTTTAATGCCCAGTAAAGAGGGGTGAAAAGTTGATGAGTTGATAAGTTGACAAGTTTAACGCATTAGTCAGAACCTCATGCGTTCAAACTGATGGCAACTTACTCATTTTCAAGGGAAAAATAGTCGATCACTCAAAAAAAATCAGAATCATGAAAAGACTGACGCTCATTGGTTTGGCGCTATGCGTAATGTTCGCAGCCAACGCCAAAAATGCCCAACTGACCGACCACATCGAGCCAACATCGTGGTGGAGCGGCATGGCACACACCGAACTGCAACTGATGCTGCACGGCACCGACATCGCCTCGGCACAAATTTCGGTAAAAGATAATGCGCTGCCCATTCTGCGCATCGAAAAATCGAGCAACCCGAACTACCTTTTTGTCTACCTCGACACAAAAAATGCCGCCGCTGGCACTTATCAAATTACCATCAAAAAAGGCAAAAAGACACAGACGGTGAACTATGTGCTGAATGCGCGCGCCGAAGGGTCTGCCGAGCGAAAAGGCTTCACCTCGGCCGATGCGTGGTATCTGCTCATGCCCGACCGTTTTGCCAATGGCGACCCTACGAACGACAACCTAGCGGGCTGCAACCAAGGCGTGGTGCGCGGCAATCTGTATCAACGCCAAGGTGGTGATATTCAGGGCATTATCGACCATTTGGATCACATTGCCGACTGCGGATTCACCGCCGTGTGGCCCACGCCAGTGCTGGCCGACAACGACACCGCGTTTTCGTACCATCACTACGCCATTTCGGACTACTACCGCATCGACCCGCGGCTTGGCACCAACGACGACTACAAACGCCTTGCCGACGAGTGCCACAAACGCGGCTTGAAACTGATAAAAGACATTGTGCCAAACCACTGCGGTCGCACGCATTGGTGGATGAGCGATCTGCCCGACACAACTTGGCTGCACCAATGGCCCACATTCACCCGCACCAACTACAATGTCTCCATCTGGACCAACGACAACCCCAGCGACAAAGACCTGACGCTGCTCGAAAAAGGCTGGTTCGACACCAACATGCCCGACTTGAATCTGGCGAACCCGCTGCTGTTCGACTATCTGCGCCAAGTGTATGTCTACTGGATTGAATTTGCCGGAATCGATGGTCTGCGCGTCGACACCTACCCGTACAACGATATTTTTGTCGCCTCGAAACTGATGAACGCGCTGAACGAGGAATATCCAAACATGAACATTGTGGGCGAATGCTGGGTAAAAAGTCCCGTGCAAACGGCATTCTATCAGACTGGCGCGAAAAACAGAAATGGTTTCGACAGCGGTCTGCAAAGCGTGATGGATTTCACGCTGAAAGATGTTTTCGAGTGGTCGTTCAAAGAAAATGAGGCATGGAATACTGGTCTGATTCGTTTCTACAACCATTTTGCGCAGGATTTCGTCTATCCTAACAAAAACCTGATAATGAACATGTTAGACAACCACGACATGGATCGTTATGCAGCGTTGGTCGGTCGCGACCCGAAACTCTACAAGATGGGCATGGCGGTGATTTCGACCATTCGCGGCTATCCGCAACTCTACTATGGCGACGAGATAATGATTGAAGGCAACGCTGGCACCTACGAAGAGGCGCGCCACACTTTCCCCGGCGGTTGGGCCGACGACACGCACAACGCTTTCGACCCTGCGCAACGCACTGCACTCGAAAACGACATCTACAACTACACAAAATCGCTGCTCACGTTCCGCAAACATTGCCCTGCCCTGCACGATGGAGCCATGCGCCAATTCCTGCCCGTTGACGGCATCTACGTCTATTTCCGCTACACCGACAACTCGCGTGTGATGGTGATAGTGAACAACAACACCGTGGACAAAACCATCGACCTCGACTACTACAACGAGATGCAGATCATCGGTCACACTGCGCACAATGTTACCGAAAACAGCGACATTCAGCTCGAAAACCAAATCACAATCCCCGCAAAAACGGTCTGGGTACTCGATGTAAAGTGAGGAGTGAGGAATTAGGAGTGAGGAATTGTGTCAATTAAGAATTATGAATTAAGAATTTAGAACTGCCAACTGCAAAAAATGCAGATTCTGTGGTTCGACAAATTCTCCGCCCCAATCTTAAATTTGAAATTTGAAATCAACTTAACTTATGAAAAAACTTTTGTTTCTTGCCGCTACGGCAACGCTGTTTTTGGCGTGTGGCCGGCAATCGCTTAACCTGCCTGCCGACTCAGGTGTGTGCGTTGGTCTGAACACGCTGCTCACCCTGAACGAGGGCGACAACACCGTGCATACCGAAGATTTTGTGATGCAGCCCGCCACCATCGACTCCATCACAGCAAGCGACCCATCGGTGGTGTGCCAGCTATCGGCCGACAAACTGACCGTAAACCTGCACACCGACAATGCCATGCCGCAGTTAGTCAATATTCAGATTTGGATTGCTGGCGTGCCATACTCGGTTCCAGCGCGCAAATCGGACAAAATAGACTACACTTTCACTTGGAATCCGAATGGTCGCACGCCCAAAGAGGTGCGCATTGCAGGGCAAATGAACAACTGGGTGGCATCGCTCACGCCTGCGCTCACGCTCAATGCCGACGGACTCTACGAAGTGACGCTGCGCCTAAGTCCTGGCACCTATTTGTACCAAATGAACATCGATGGCGACCAGAACCACGATGACAACAATCCAGCCAAAGTGGACAACGGCTACGGCAAATTCAATTCGATAATGCAAGTCGATGGCTACGAAAAACTCTTCCCCGTGCTGACAACCAACAAAATCGACAAAAATAGCGTGTCGATAACCTACAGCAACGAGGTGAATGTCGTTTTTGCATATTGGCAAAACTATCGTCTGCCCGAAGATTTTGTAAAAATTGACGATGGCATCATTTCGGTAGAGATTCCAGCCGAAGCCGACTCGCTCGATCGCTCGTATCTGCGCATTTGGGCGGCAAACGACTACGGCATTGGCAACGACATTCTAGTGCCGCTGTGCCACGGCAGCGTGCTCACCGACATGAGCCAACTGCGCCGCACCGACAAGCAAGCCGACATCATCTATTTTATGCTGGTCGATAGGTTCAAAAATGGCAATCCTGCAAACGACCGCCCAATGAACCGTCCCGATGTGAACCCGAAAGCCGATTATCAAGGCGGCGACCTCGAAGGTATCAAACAAAAAATCGACGAAGGCTATTTCAACCAACTCGGCACAAACACGCTGTGGATTTCGCCACTGAATCAGAATCCGTTTGAGCCATACGCCTACGATGCCGTGGGCAAAACCAAATTCGCTGGCTATCACGGCTATTGGCCCATATCGTCGTCGCAGGTTGATGTGCGCTTTGGCAGCAACGACGAGTTGAAAACGCTTGTGTCTGACGCGCATCAGCACGACATCAACATTCTGCTCGACTATGTAGCAAACCACGTGCACGAACTACACCCGCTCTACCAAAATCACCCCGAATTTGCCACCTCGCTCATTCTGCCCGATGGGCGGAAAAATCTCTGCCTGTGGGACGAACAGCGCCTCACCACTTGGTTCGATGTATTCATGCCGAGCCTCGATTTTGGCAATCCCGAAGTCGTGGCGATGATGTCCGATTCGGCCGTCTATTGGATGAAAGAGTTCGGTATCGATGGTTTCCGCCACGACGCTTGCAAGCACGTGAACGAAGAGTTTTGGCGCGCCGTAACCTACAAAATGAAGCAGATCGACCCCAAAGGCAATTTCTACCAAATTGGCGAATCGTATGGCAGCCCTGAGCTGATGGCAAGTTACGTGAACTCGGGCATGCTCGATGGTCAGTTCGATTTCAATGTGTTCGACGAAGCCACATCGGCATTCAACGGATACAGCGGCGGTACACTCACGCGACTGAACAACATACTGCGTAGCAGCCTGAAAATCTACGGTTCGCACAACCTGATGGGCTACATCAGCGGCAACCACGACAAACCGCGCTTCATGGCCATGGCATCGGGCGACCTGAAAGTGGGCGAAGATGCCAAAGCCAGCGCTTGGACGCGCAAAATCGGCATCAGCGACTCGGTAGCATACGACAAATTAGCGCTGTTCCATGCCTTCAACCTCACCATTCCCGGCGTGCCTGTGATCTACTATGGCGACGAAATTGGCATGACGGGCGCCAACGATCCCGACTGCCGCCGCATGATGCATTTTGGCGATTGGAACGCACGCGAGCAACGCCTATTCGACTGCGTGAGCGCACTCAACCACCTGCGCCGCAGCAATGCCGCCTTGGTCTATGGCGACTTCATCTCGCTCGCCGCAACCGACAGCACATGGGTTTACGCACGCAAATTTTTCGACACCGAAGCCATCGTCTGCCTCAACAATTCGGCTGATGAAGTTACGCTCAGCGTGCCGCTCAACCGCCTGAACGGACAGAATCTGCAAGCCGCCTTCGGTCACGATTTCAAAATCGAAGACAACACGCTGCAAATCACCCTGCCAGCCTACGGATTTGAAATAATTAAGAATTGAGAGATCGCGCTTCCAAAAGTCTTTTGTCTTTACTCTTTACTCCTTACTCTTTTTCCCCATGCTCGAACAATCGAACTTCATAGCACTTTACGAATCGGCGTTCCCAGAAATTGAGCGGCGACCAACTGCGCACGAAATTGCAATGACCGATCCGCGCTTCGAAATTCGCATTATCAGACAAAACGATGGCACTTTCGCAGGGTTCATCACACTGTGGCATTTCGCCGATTTCGACTATGTGGAGCATTTTGCTATGTTGCCTGCGTTGCGCGGCGGTGGGCTGGGCAGTCAGACGCTACAAACACTGCAGAAAGAGTCGGCGAAGCCCATAGTTTTGGAGATTGAATTGCCCGAAGATGATCTGTCGCGCCGCCGAATGGCATTCTACCAACGCAACGGCTTCAGCGCCATGCCGCAGCACTACGAGCAACCGTCGTATGCGCCCGCGCTGCCAAGTCTGCCGCTACAGATAATGACCACCGCCACCAACCACAGCGACAAATTTTTCGACATCGTAAAAAAAACGCTTTACCACGAAGTTTATAAAGTTGACTGATTTCTAAAATTCCCACTTTTAAGATGAAAAAGATAATCTCATTTGCGCTCTTTCTGATATTTTTTCTGACAAATGCCACAGCGCAAATCGACCACCAAACGATGCTCGACGCCTATTTCACCGAGGATTTCGATGTGTGGAAACGCACCATCGATGCCACCAACGACACCGACACAGCCGAACTGAAGCAGATTGTGAACTACGAATACGGCTACATTGGGCTATGCCTTGGACGCGACCGCACCGACGAAGCCACGCGCTACATCGACAAGATGAAAACGCACTTACAAACACTCGAAAAATGCGGCTATTCCGCCACAATGCTCAATGTCTACTGGTCGGCCTTGTGCGCCTTCGAACTGTCGATGGATCACTGGAAATTTGCCACGCTCGGAATAGAGAGCGTGCAACGCGCTGACAAAGCCTACAAAGCCGAGCCAAACAATCCATTCGTGCTGAGCCTGAAGGGCAACACCGATTTCTACCGTCCGTCGCTCTTTGGCGGCTCCAAGAAAAATGCCATCAGCGTGTACGAAAAAGCCGTGCAGCAATACGAGGCGCAGCAACTGACCATGCATTGGAACTACTACGCCACGCTACTCACACTAGCGCAAGCCTACGAAAAGACCGACAACCTCGACCGCGCCCGCACCATCTGCAAAAAACTGATGCAAGTCGCGCCAAATTTCAAGTACGTGAAAGAGACCTATTGGCCGAAAATCAAGCCTTGAATAAAGAGTAAAGACAAAAGAATAAAGACGGAACAAGGTAAGATCTTAAGAGCATAGAAGATAGAGCATAGATCAGAAAAAAAGCGTAACTTTGCATGACTAACCCAAAAGGTCTTAGTCATAGTCAATAGTCATAGTCAAAAAATGAAAAAAACCTTACTCACAACCATTCTGGCGTGCTGCGCCTTGATTGCAAGCGCCGAAGAACACACCTACACCATGAGCGACTACGGCAAACCATCGTTCACCACCAGCGATGGACTTTTCACCACGCTTGGCAAAAAAAATGATGGTGCAACCGGTCCAACCTACAATAGCGGCAACACCGACCTCGATGTGCGGCTCTACGCCAAAAACACCTACAAAATAACGAGCAACAACGGCACAAAAATAGTGCGCATCACATTTTGCATGAGCAAAAATGGGCACTACAAACTGGCCGAACTCACACCAAGCACTGGCACGATGGACGCTGAGCCAGAGCGACTAACCGACGACAATGGTTGGAAGGCGTGGCGCTACAGTTGGACAGGCAATGCCGACGAAGTAACCTTCACCATTGGCGATTCGTGCGCCTTTGGCAGCGAATGTGCCGACCATGGTAAAAGCGCGGCAGGCACGCTCATGTTCAAAACGCTGATTATAACCGATGAAGCCGCCACCGCACTCACCACCACACAGCGCGACGGCATCAGCCTATTTGCGCACAATGGCACCATTTATGCCGATGGAGCAGCCGATGGCACACGCATTGATGTGATGAGCATAACAGGCGCGCACCTGCTCACAGCCACCGTAAACAATGGTCAAATAGCCGCACCACTCGCCGCTGGCATCTACATAGTGAAATGCGCTGGCAGTGTCAAGAAAGTGGTGATGAAATAGGGAGACAACCAATACCACACAAAAAAGCGGCAGACTTGCAAATAAGCAGTCTGCCGCTTAATTTATCAATTTGCGACGCTACCGCTGCACTCTGAACCACATACTTTGCTGACCTTTATTGGTCTGCACATTCAAAATATAAAAGCCCACAGGCAAATAACTTACATCAATGTCTTGAGACGATACCAAATCAAAACTTGATTGAATTTGCCCCAAAACGTTGTAGATATAACCATGCGCTAAAGAAAGTCCACTGGCAAGCTCCACCACAAGATTGTTTTGAGCTATCGATGAGGAAAGTTCGAATAATTGCTGCTGCGAACATGGTACAAAAAGTCCTGTTTCTTGAATGGGTTTTACGTAGTCCTTTATTACAACATGACTACAATTTTCGAGGGGAAAACAACCAAATGGAGCAGTAGTATCAGTCTCAACATTCATTCTGAAAGTAATCATATATGCGCCTGATGTCCATTTGCTACAATCGAGTCTAAAACTATCGACAGACTGATCAAAAACACCCAAATTTTTCAAAGTGTCAAAAGGTTCAAAACGAAGAGTTTTCTCGTTTTCCCGAGCAATATCTATCTCTAAGTACTCAACTATAGTTTTTGTTACATCGCCACGAGTAGGCATATCAATTGTACGGCCAGTATTTACAAATGGTAC
>CAVHRT010000040.1:0-14046 GCA_963638355.1 Flexilinea sp.
CCTGGAATTTGTGAGCCTTCGCAATCGAACAATTTGCCGCTACCGACATGATGTTGCAGCAGCCAATCAATCAAGAAAAACATGGCAGATTTCTGCTTTCCTTCGGCATTCGAAACGGGCGTCAAGTAAATGATTCTATCGAAAATTTCGATAGTAAAAAGTGCCGCAATCAACTGATTATCAGCCGAAAATACACCTCTTACCTTCCCACAACCATGTTGCTCGGCGGCAGCGCACAATAGCGGCAATTTTTGGTGCATTTCCAGCGGCATTTTTTTATTTTCGCCAGACCAAAACTGCGTAAATTGCTCAATATCAATCGTTTGAATCGTCAAATTTTGCTTTTGAGCCTTTGCAATGTTGCGCTTAGTGTTGGTGTCGAATGCCTGCCGCAGCGTGCCGTAATCTTTGCTCAAATCGATGACGGAATTCGGACGAACCCCGCCAAAAACATTGCCATAATTCAGGTTAAATCCGTAGCTCAAATAAGGAATTTTCCGCAAAAATGCCTTGATGATTTCTGTAGTTATTGGTTGTGTCGAAAAAATGCCGAGTTGCTGCGTCCATCGTGGCAAAACTACATATTTTATGCCGAATTTTTGCTTCACTGGCAGCGGCATCACAAATGCATAATCATCGCCAACTAGCGCCTCCCATTGTGGCGAAACTGCGTCCAGAAACCACGAACAAGCGTAAGCCAAACGATTGGCACTTGCCGCAATGGTCGCATCCCAGCGGGCGCGGTCAATCTCACCATATTTCAAGTGGACGATTTTCAATACCGGCTCTCCAATTTGAAATCTTCTAATTTGAAATTTGAAATTTCACTACACTGCCACCACTCCAGCAATATGCGGATGCGGATCGTAGTCGGTGAGTTCAAAATCCTCGTATTTGAAGTCGAAAATGGACTTTACCTCGGTATTGATGTGCATCTTCGGCAGCGGGCGCGGTTCGCGAGTGAGTTGCAGCCGCACTTGGTCGAGGTGATTCAGATAGATGTGCGCATCGCCCAGAGTATGCACAAAGTCGCCAGCGCGAAGTCCCGTTACCTGCGCCATCATCTGCAAAAGTAGCGCATACGATGCGATATTGAACGGCACGCCAAGAAAAATATCGGCACTGCGCTGATAGAGTTGCAGACTCAGCCGACCATTGGCCACGTAGAACTGAAACAGCGTGTGACACGGCGGCAGCGCCATACTATCGACCTCAGCCACATTCCACGCACTCACTATCAGACGGCGACTGTCGGGGTGCGTCTTTATCTGCTCCACCACATTGGCTATCTGGTCGATGGTGCCGCCATTGTAATCAGGCCACGAGCGCCACTGATGCCCATAAACAGGGCCAAGTTCGCCGTTGGCATCAGCCCATTCGTTCCAAATGCGCACGCCATGTTCCTGCAAATAATGCACATTGGTATCGCCCTGAAGAAACCACAAAAGTTCGTAGATGATCGATTTCAGGTGCAATTTTTTGGTTGTCAGCAGCGGAAAACCATCTTCGAGATTGAACCGCATCTGATGTCCAAACACGCTGATAGTGCCAGTCCCCGTGCGATCAGTCTTTTGCACGCCCTCGCTCAGCACGCGACGACAAAGGTCAAGATATTGCTGCATAATTCGATTTATTTCTAGTTGAAAAGTTTCTAAGTTTCTCGCGCTTCGCGCTGTTTCAAATTGTTCATTTGAAGATTTGAAAATTTGAAAATTAGGGCGGTGAGCCTATCGAACCGCACTAAACCTAACCCTTTAATTATCAATTGTCAACTGTCAATTGTCAATTATTTTCTTGCGACTTGCTACTCACATCTTGCGACTAATAGATGTTGTACGTCGTTTTCGTAACCTTAAATTCGGTGCGGCGGTTGATGGCATTCACAATCTCTTGCTGTTCGGGCGTGAGCATTTTCACGAGTTTTTCTTCAAGAACCTCATCTTTGCGGACAAAGCGCAATTCATCGGCCATCGCCTCGTCTACCACCACGGGCTGACTTTCGCCATATCCGCGCGATGTGAGCCTATCGCGCACCACGCCCGAGCGCACCAGAAAATCGACTACCGCCTTGGCACGCGCCTCGCTCAAGCGTTGGTTGTCTTCGTCGGAACCTACACAGTCGGTGTGCGCCGAAATCTCAATGGCGATGTTCGGATTATCATCGAGCATTTTCACGAGTGCCGCCAGCGATTTCTCCGATTCTTCGGTCAGTTCCGATTTACCAAACTCGAAAAAGATGTTCGGAATGGGAATGGGTTTGCCAATGGTTGGCAGCGCAAAATTTTGCTCAAAAGTCTTGCTGTCGGTCAGCCCTTCGGTCGATAGTTTTGCCGAACTATTCAAGTAGCCACGCGATGTAGCAAGCATGATGTAGTTGGCATTTTTTGCCAGTTTTATGCGGAAAGTGCCGTCTTTTTTGGCGCGCAATTTCACATTCGATCCGTTGTCGCCAACCATCTTCACAATGGCATCGGGCAGCGGCGTACCTTTTTCGTCGGTGATTTTTCCCTCCACGGCATAGACCAATTCGGGCAGTTCGAAACTGTAGATTTTATCGAGATTTTTCGACTGATTTCGGTTCGACGAGAAAAATCCACGATCCTTGGCTGTGCCATCGAAAGTGATACCAAAATCGTCGGCATTCGAGTTGATTGGCGCTTGCATATTCTCAACCTGCCAGCCACCAAGCGAATCTTTCGACGCTTTGAAAATGTCCAATCCGCCAAAGCCAGCGTGCCCATCGGACGCGAAATAAAGCACCGTGTCGCCGCGCATGCAAGGGAACATTTCGTTGCCCGATGTGTTGATGGTGTCGCCCATATTTTCAGGTGTTCCCCAAGTGCCATCGTCTTTTTTGTCGACAAACCAAATATCTTTTCCGCCCTTGCCGCCAGGCGCATCCGAAACGAAATAGAGCCTTTCGCCACCGCGCGCCACAGCTGGGTGCGCCACCGTGATGGTGCTATCGCTGAAGAGCGTGATTTTTTGTGGAGCGGTCCACTGCCCTCCCGAACGCGTGGCTGTCCAAATTTCGCCACCCACATCACCAGCGTTGTCGATGCGGCAACGAGTGAAGAAAATTGTCTTGCCATCGTCGGTGAAAGCCACCACGCCCTCGTCGTCGTCGGTATTGAATTCGCCCTCGATGGGTTCAGGTTTTTCCCATTTTCCTGCGGAATTTTTGCGCGATGTGAAAAGGTCGTTGTTCGCCACGCCCGTTATGGCACTGGCTTTGCGACTTGTAGTGTTTTCACGATTGCTCGTGAACACCACCGACGACGCCTCTTTGCCCATGAAAGCAGGCGAAAAATCAGAATTTTTCTTCGAATTGAGTTCCGATGCCACCTTCACCACATAGCGCGATGGCGTCTTGCTCCACGTTTTGGCATTGCGTGCGCCCTCCAATCCAGCCTGCGCAGCGCGGTCGTTAGGTTGATTTTGCAAATAGATTTCGTAGTTTTTTACAGCCTCAGCATAGCGACCAAGTGCGTGCAGCGACCGCGCATTGTTCAGGTAGACAATCGAATCGTTGAATTTGTACTTTATGGCTTGCGAATAAGCTTTTGTGGCGCGCGTGTGGTTGCCAATTTGGCGGTAACATTCGCCCTGTTTGAAGCAGACTTCGGACTTCAGTTTTTTCTGCTTTTGCGTCGAAATGCGCGATTGCGTCTTTTTGTAGATGTCAACCGCCGTGAAATACTCACCATTAGCATAGTAGCGATCGGCCTTTTTCAGCCGCGCCGACACACTGCACGAAGCCAAGACAACAGCAAAAATGCAGCAAAAAAGCGATATTCTAGTTCTAGATTTCAAATTTCAAATTTCAGATTGTCGGTATCCACAACTTTCTGCAGTTGGCTTTGGTTACCGTAATTCTTAATTCTTAATTCTTAATTGGCCTCATTTCACCAAAAGCCTTTCCACCACGCCATCGAGGGTTGTCAAGAGCCAGCCGTCAACCGCTGGCACAAGACGATTGATGCCCGTATTGCCCGTTTTGTGTTGCCAAAGCAGGTCGCCCGTGGCAGCATCGAGGCTGATAATCAGACCATTTTTAGTAGCAAAAGCAATTTTTCCATCGTGTTCGGCTATGCCACACGGATTGCAATCGGCCGCATACAAAGCCTCTTTTTTCCAACGAATTTCAGGCTGATTTATTGCTACATCGAAGGCAAAAAATTCACCATCGGCAGTGCGAGCAAATAGCGTCTTGCCATCTTCCGAAATTCCGATGGATGCGATGAAACGCACATCGTCTTTGCGCCAAAGCAGCGCACCATTGTTCGCATCCAAAGCCACCAAAGCGCCATCGGCAGTTACGGCAAAAAGTTTTTCATTCGCCAAAATTGGCGTGGTCACGGCATTTGCGCTCAATTCGGCCGACCAAACCTGCTCGCCAAACTGCGCATCGACGGCATAAATATGCTTGTCGTAAGCAGCAAATGCCACTTTATCGCCAATCAGCACAGCATCCGTCTGAATGTAACCCTGCGCCGCAAAGTTCCAAAGTTCGCTGCCGGCGTCGATGTTGAACGCGCGCATCTGCCCATCGCCAGAGCCCACGAATGCCACATCATCGACCACCAAAGGAACTGCGCAAACGGATTGCGTAGTTGGACGCTTCCACAGCAATTTGCCCGACTTTTCGTCGAGACAATAGACCTGACCATCGGCACAGCCAAACAGCACCTTCCCACGTGCCACAGCGGGCGCAGCGGCAATGCGAGCCGGCGTTTTGTACTGCCACAGTTGTTTGCCTTTTGCCATATCGAAACAGCGCATCATGCCCGATTCATCGCCAAAAAAGAGCCGACCGCTATCCACAGCCATACTTCCATAAATGCCCTGCCCGACCTGCTTTTGCCAGACCGATTTTACACTTTTGTACTGCTTATTGATGTCGAAATTCGGTCGCGGAAAGAGTTTCAAGTCGCTCGAATCGTAAATGCGCGGCTCCACAGGCAGTGCCATCCAGCGTTGCGCAGGCTGCCCAATGCGTTTTTCGGAGATATAGAGCGAATCGCCCATATCTAAAATGGTGTAACCACCCACAACGTCGTTGCCGCGCAGGGTCGAACGCACCACCACGCCCATCAATCCATCGAAATCAAGCAGTGCATTGCGGTGATAATGTCCACAAAAAACACCCTGCACATTGTACTGACGCAGCAAGTCGGTAACCGCCTCCCAATTGTCGACATCGCCCGACTGAAGCGGATGATGCGCCACAAAATAGACAGGCTGTTTGCGCCCATTTTGTTTCAGATGAAAGGCCAACCAATCGACATCTTGCGGAGCAATATGACCATCGTTCGGCCTGAGCATCGGCCCAGTATTCAATCCAAGAAAAAGATTTCCGTTGAAAAGCAGACGAAAATGCGTATCTCCAAAAATGCGCGCAAAATCGGTCGCAGCCGACTCCGAAGCGCGCGTATCGTGATTGCCAGGAATGACAAAATAGTCGACCGCCAACTCGTCGAGCATATCTTTGGCCAACTGCAGCGAACGCGTGTCGCCATTGTGCGTAACATCGCCACAAACCAGCACAAATGCGATGTTCGATTGCTCGTTCACCTCGTCGATGGCACGACGCAGATCTTCCACATTTTGCGGCAACTCAGGACTGATATGCAAATCGCTAAAAATGGCGAAACTAAACGACGCATCGACGTGCGTTTTGCTAGTCTCGACCGCTGTGGGGAAATCTTCGCGCTTAGGCTCTTCGCGCGGACCACGAAACGAGGGTTGCGCCCACGCTGGCATCAGCGCACAAAAGGCAAAGGCAAGGACAAAAAATGCAGTGTAGCGTTTCATCGGCTTTGAGTTTTTCAAATCAAACTACAAAGTTAGCATTTTTTGTTGAAATGATGAAATGGGGAAATGATGGGTGCAAAAATCTGCGGTTCGACAAGCTCACCGCCCCAACCTGAAACTTGAAACTGGATTTTTTTTCAATGGCAAAACATAAACCCGAAATAGGCTCTGAATCCCGTTGGCATCACCATACCATCGCCATTGAACGCCAGCAGCCAATCCACTTTGAAAGTGAGATGCACGCGCTCGGTAAGCAGATAGTCGCAACCCACAAACGGCGATACAAAGCCAAATGCGCGCTTGTTGAACACCGTTTTCTCCTCTTGCTGCCAATCGTTCTGATCGCCATCAACAATGTAGAGACTTTTGCACGAACCACCGCCCACTGTCGCACCAATGTAGGGCCACGCTTTGGGTGTTCGCCAGTAGGCATCGGCCAGCACGCCGCCCCAGCCGTAGCGCATGTAACTGCCTTTTTGCAGCACATCGTGGCAGTCGGTTGCAGACGATGGCATGCTCGACATGTAGCCCTCGCTGCCAATGCGCAGATGATTCCACAAATGCGCTCGCAATGCGCCACCAATGCCGAAAGTAGCGCCCTGCGGACTGCACGGAGCCTGCGAATTTTCGCCAAAAAGATAACCCGTATGCAACATCATTCCGCCAGAAAAACCATGGAAAACACGATTTTCACTCGTTTCTCCTTCGGCAAAAGCACAAAGCGGCAAAAAAATGAAGATTGCAAACAGTAAATATCTTATCTCAAATTTCATAAATCCAAATGTCGTGTAAAATCGTCACGCAATCACTTCTCACCTCTCACTTTTTCGAGGATTTCTTCAAGTAAAATTGTGGCGCTCACTTTGTCGATCAGTCCTTTGTTGCGGCGCTCTTTTTTGGTCAAACCGCCGTCGATCATGGCTTGAAAAGCAATTTTCGAGGTGAAACGCTCGTCGACCAACTCCACAGAAATGTTCGGGAAACGCGCCTTCAAACGCTCAACAAATGGCTTAATTTTGGCAGTAACGGCGGCTGGTTCGTTGCGCAAAGTCTTCGGAAAACCAACCACAATTCGCTCCACCTCCTCGCGCGACAGATAATCCGCCAAAAACTGCTCCAACTGCGGCGTATCGACCGTAGTCAGCCCATTGGCAATGATCTGCAGCGGATCAGAAACGGCTATTCCAGTCCGTTTTTCACCATAATCTATTGCAAGAATGCGGGACATATTTCGTTAATGAGTTGACGAGTTGATAAGTTGACAAGAAGTTTATCAAGTTTATAAAGTTATAAAGTTCATAAAGTTTCGCGCCCCACAACTTTTTGCAGGATAACTTCCTAATTTTTCATTTGAAGATTTGAAAATTTGAAAATTGCGGGCAGTGAGCTTGTCGAGCTGCGCATTGTCCTACTTTGGTGCGAAAATTATCAATTGTCAATTGTCAATTGAAAAGCCGCTCACTCTCCTATAACCTATAACCTATAACCTATAACCTTTTCAGGCTTGCAAAGTTACGATTTTTCTGCGAAATTGGCGACATTTGCGGCAGTTCGTAAAAAATCGAGCAAAAATGCCACCACATCAAAATAAAATTACTACCTTTGTAAGTTTGAGAAACGATTTCTGAAAATCATTTTCAAAACACGCTAATCGGTTGATAATCAATAAAATAAACACAAAATAAAAAATGTACAGAACAGTAACTTGCGGCGAACTGCGCGCCGCCAATGTGGGACAAACGGTAACCCTTGCCGGCTGGGTGCAGCGCATCCGCAAAATGGGCGGCATGACTTTCATCGACTTGCGCGACCGCTATGGACTGACGCAACTCGCTTTCAATCAGGAAGTTGATGCCGATTTGTGCGAACAAGCCAACCACCTCGGACGCGAATTTGTGATTCAAGCCACGGGCAAAGTGGCTGAACGCTACAGCAAAAACGCCAACATGCCTACGGGCGACATCGAAATAATTGTCTCGGCACTGAATGTGCTGAACGAATCGGCTACTCCACCCTTCACCATCGAAGATGAGACCGATGGCGGCGACGATCTGCGCATGAAATATCGCTACCTCGACCTGCGCCGCTCGTGTGTGCGCAAAAATCTGGAACTGCGCCACAAAATGGCATTCGAGGTGCGTCGCTATCTTGACGAGCAAGGATTTTTGGAGGTTGAGACGCCAGTTTTGGTAAACTCCACGCCCGAAGGTGCACGCGATTTTGTGGTGCCAAGCCGCATGAATCCTGGCACTTTCTACGCTCTGCCACAAAGTCCGCAAACACTGAAACAACTGCTAATGGTGAGCGGATTCGATCGTTATTTCCAGATTGTGAAATGCTTCCGCGACGAAGACCTGCGTGCCGACCGTCAGCCCGAATTCACACAAATTGACTGCGAAATGTCGTTCGTGGAGCAAGAAGACATTTTGAACATGTTCGAAGGCATGAGCCGTCATCTTTTCAAGGCAATAAAAGGCATCGATCTACCAAAATTGCCACGCATGACTTGGGCCGACGCCATGAAATTCTACGGCAGCGACAAACCCGACACGCGTTTCGACATGCGTTTTGTGGAACTGATGGATGTGCTGCAAGGGTATGGTTTCAGTGTGTTCGATGGTGCAAAATACATCGGCGGCATCTGCGCAAAAGGTGCAGCCACCTACACACGCAAGCAGATTGATCAACTCACCGAGTTTGTTAAGCGTCCGCAAGTTGGCGCCAAAGGCTTAGTTTACGCTCGCATCGAAGCCGATGGCACAGTGAAATCGAGCGTCGACAAGTTCTACACGCAAGAGGTGCTGCAACAGCTGAAAGCCGCCATGAACGCCGAAGCAGGCGATCTTATCTTGATTTTGAGCGGCGACGACGCCATGAAGACACGCAAGCAGTTGAGCGAACTCCGCCTTGAGATGGGACGCCAACTCGGTCTGCGCGATCCGAACAAATACAGCTGCCTCTGGGTTATCGACTTCCCGATGTACGAATGGAGCGACGAAGAGAACCGCTTGATGGCAATGCATCACCCATTCACTGCGCCAAAACCCGAGGACATTCCGCTGCTCGACACCGATCCAGCCAGCGTGCGCGCCAACGCCTACGACATGGTGATAAACGGCGTTGAAGTGGGCGGCGGCAGCATTCGTATTCACGATGCCAAACTGCAAGAGAAAGTGTTCGAGATACTTGGTTTCACGCCCGAACAGGCACAAACCAAGTTCGGTTTCTTGATGAATGCCTTCAAATTTGGTGCGCCACCTCATGGCGGATTGGCCTATGGACTCGATCGTTTCGTATCGCTCTTCGCTGGTCTCGACAGCATTCGCGACTGCATTGCATTCCCCAAGAACAACCAAGGACGCGATGTGATGCTCGGTGCGCCAGGCCTGCTCGACCAATCGCAACTCGACGAACTGAAATTGAAAGTGTTGGAAAGCAGCGAAAAGTAAGAAATAGTTTCTAGATTTCTGGTTTCTAGATTTCTGGTTGGCTTTTCCAGCCGCACATTTCTTGCGACTTGCTACTTGCGACTTGTTACTAAAACAAACTGACTTATGACCAAACTCGCGATTCTCACTGGGGCGGGCATTTCGGCGGAGAGTGGACTTGGCACTTTTCGCGACAACGACGGACTTTGGGCTAACTATCGCATCGAAGATGTGTGCACGCCCGAGGCACTCGAACGCAATCGTGCGCAGGTAATCGATTTCTACAACCAACGCCGCCGCGAAACGCTCGCTGCACAGCCCAACGCTGCACACTTGGCTCTGAAACGCCTCGAGCAAAAATTCGATGTACGCATCATCACACAAAACATCGACGACCTGCACGAACGCGCTGGTAGTCAGCACATTGTGCATCTGCATGGTGAGATTACGAAACTGCGCAGCAGTCGCGACGAACTTGCCACCGTACCGCTCGAAGGCTGGGCACAACCGCTCGATGCGCGCCACCCCGATGGGTCATTGCTGCGTCCGTTTGTGGTCTTTTTCGGAGAATCGGTACCGATGTTGCCGCGCGCCGTCGAGGAGGTGGAGCAAGCCGACATTTTCGTCATCATTGGCACTTCGCTGGCGGTCTACCCTGCTGCGTCGCTGGTTTACTATGTGCGCCCAGGCGTGCCAATCTACCTAGTCGATCCGGGAGAGCCCGACACGCGCCACATCAACAATCCGTTCACGCACATCAAGGCAGTAGCGTCGGTTGGCGTGCCGCAGTTAGTTGAACAACTTCTTGCCGAAGCGAGATAAACAGTTGATAATCAAGCAATTTTGCAATAATCGAGAATGGCATCAGCGATGAGTTGGTGCCCTTTTTCGTTGGGGTGCATGCCGTCGGTGCAATAGAAACTGCCGAGTTCGCGCTGTTCGAGAAACACGCTGCTGATGTCGATTACAGGCACGCGCTCGCTCACCGCAATTTTGAAAACCTCCAGATTGTACTGCTCGTGCCAATTTTGAATGTAGTTCACATCGCCGCCGATGAACTGCATTATTTTCGTGCGATCGAGCCCTTGGCACACATGGTCGAAAAAGAGCCGTCCGTCGATGGGCGGGAGCGAGAGCAGCACGGGACGTCCGCCCAACTGACGCACTTTGCGCACCACTTCGGTGTAGGTTTCGCGAAAAGTATCGAGCGTGGTGTAAGGCTGATGTTCGCCCATGGGGTCAGCCTCCACCTTGCGCCAATCGAAATTGCAGTCGTTGCCACCAAACTCCAGCACCACATAGTCGCCTTCGCTTATTTTACCACTGTTGATGGTGAGCCATTTCATACCATTTAATATGGTGCTGCCAAATCGTGCCAAGTTGTCGATTGGGAAGCCGAAACGCCGTTCGCAGCGCGCCACAAACGAATTGTCGCTCATCTTGTATTTTATCACGCCTTTGCTAAGCATTTGCGGGTCGGTTACCACTCCTTTCATGATGGAATCGCCGAAAGTCAGAATTTTTGCCATAGTCAGAAAAGTTTCAAGTTTCAGGTTTAATGTTTCAAGTTTTTCAGAGGCAAAATTAGAGTTTCGGAAAATGCTGACCAAACATTTGGGATTAATGGCGAAAAATGACGTAGAAATCGTATTTTGGTGATGAAGAAACAGTTTTTAGGGACGAAATTTCTAAAAATCTTCATTCATCACACAAATTTGGTGGCGAAAGTGATGAAATTTTCGGAGAAAAAAGTGTAATTTTGCGGCGTTGAAAGGTGAGAGGTTATAGGTTATAGGTGAGAGGTGAGAGGTTAAAGAATAAAGGTTAGAGAAAATTTAAAAAACGGGCGTGGCATGCCGCGTCCCTACTTGCTACTATCATGAAAATCGCTGACGAATTTTATCAATGGAAATTTATTGTGGCGTGGGTGCTGTTCATCACGCTATGGACCATACTTTTCCCCGTGGTGTATATGCCCACTTTTGGCTGGCCTTACGAGCAGTTGTGGGATTCGCATGCCACCTTCCGCATCTCGATACTGACCGCCATAGTGTTTGGCGTTACGCTGGTGAGCCGTGTGCTACTCTACCTCACCACGCACCACAACCATCTGACCGTGGTGGAACACATCATTTGGTTGCTGTGCGAACTGATTAGCGTGTGCCTATTCTGCGACCTGTTTCTGGCGCTGCATGCGCATTGCGGCTATTTTGCATTGTTGCCCAAAATAATGATGTGCGCCTCGCTGATGTTAGTCATTCCCTACAGCGGATTGTGGATTTTTTTCGAAAAACATCATGCCGATTTGGCTCTTGAGGCTAGCACCGCGCTCATTGCCGACCTGAAGGCGGGCGCCGACCATTCGGCCGAAAATGCTGTGCGTTTCAGCGACAACAAAGGCAACGTGAAACTTGCAGTGGACACCAACAGCGTGCTTTACATCGCCTCGGCGGGAAATTATGTGGACATTTGCTACGACAATCGCGGAAAAATTGCGCGCTACAGCCTGCGCAACACCATGAAAGGCATCGAGGAAGCGTGCGAGGCGAACCAGATAGTGCGCTGCCATCGTTCGTACTACATCAATCTGCAAAAAGTGAAGTTGATAAAGCACACAGCCGATGGTCTGCAGGCCGAGCTGAACGCCACTGGCATCGACGATATCCCCATTTCGCCCATCTATTCGGCTCGCGTGGTAGAATTATTTTCTGCCCTTTCACCGCACGCCGATTTTTACTAATTTTGCAGCCGAAAATTTAGGTGAGAGGTGAGAGGTTAAAGTTTAGAGGAAAGCAACCATAAAACTCTGAAGCCAAACTCTTGCGACTTGCTACTTGCTACTTGTTACTAAAATCAGTATTAGGAAAATGGTAAAAGTTAATTTAAACTACGCAAAACTGCAGGAAAATTACCTGTTTGTTGAGGTTGTGAGGCGCACCGTGGAATACCAAAAGGCGCACCCCGAAGCCAAAGTGATTAAACTCGGTGTGGGCGATGTTACTCGTCCGCTAGCCGTGGTGGCAGCCGATGGCATGATTCACGCCAACGAAGAGCTGAAGCACGAAGAGACATTTCGCGGCTATGGTCCTGAGCTCGGTTACAAATTTGCCAAAGCCGCTGTGCAACGCTATTACGCCAAGCGCGGCGTGTCGGTCGATTTCGAGGAACTGACCATTGGCGATGGCATCTGTTCCGATTTGGCAAACATCACCGACCTGTTTGCATCGGGCAATGTGGTGCTGATCCCCGATCCCGTCTATCCACTCTACAAAGCCACTTCGATAATGGACGGGCAAGACATTCGCTACCTTGCTTGCAACGATGAGAATGGTTTTCTGCCTACTCCACCCGATTTCGCTGCGGGATTGATCTACCTCTGCTCGCCCAACAACCCAACGGGCGCCACATTCGACCGCGACCAACTGAAAGCGTGGGTCGACTATGCCAACGACTGCGGCGCCATCATTCTGTACGATGCCGCCTACGAGCGTTTCATCGCCGACGACAAACCGCATTCCATCTTCGAGATTGAGGGCGCGCGCACTTGTGCCATCGAGTTTTGCAGTCTTTCGAAGACGGCCGGTTTCACCTGCGTGCGTAGCGGCTACACCTTTGTGCCGATGGAACTTGAGCGCGAAGGATTGAGTCTGAACCGCATGTGGCAGCAGCGCCAATCGACCAAATACAACGGTGCGCCCTACGCTCAGCAACGCGGATTGGAGGCGGCGCTGTCGGACGAAGGTCTGCGCCAAGCCGACGAAAACATTGCCTATTACAAGCAAAATGCGCACACCATAACCGAAGTGCTCGACCGCAAAGGCATAACCTACAGCGGCGGTTGGAACTCGCCCTACATTTGGATGCGCTGCCCCAATGGCATGCGTTCGTGGGATTTTTTCGACTATCTGCTGAACAATGCGCAGGTGGTTGGTACGCCGGGCGTAGGCTTTGGCGATTGTGGCGAAGGTTATTTCCGCCTCTCGCTCTTCAACACCCACGCTGCTACTAGCGAAGCCATGCAAAGGTTGGATAAGTTGTTGTAAATGAGAGATTTCTGGTTAGAAAAGTTTCTAATTGTTGGAAATAGTTTCTCGAAATTGCTGGCGCAATTTCTATTTCTAGTTTTATAGGGACGTGGCACACCACTTCCCTACTTCTATAACCTCTCAACTTTCAATTTTCAACTCTCACTCGAGTGTGAGCGACGACGAAAATGCTCAATTCGCAAAGGAAATATAGCGACACGGTGCGAGCATCAGCGTGAACACATCATCAGCTGTGGGCGTGATGATGGTAGCCCAAATGCCCACAAAAAGCACAAAAGTTAGTTACGCCGAGCGACACTCCCTTTATCTTGATTTTGCCTAGCAGCATGCCCAGCACAATGATGGTCGAGTAGATTATAAGTGTCTGAGCTACAGTGTTTTGCGTGATGTGTGCGATAAATTATTCATCAATTTGCCTCATTTTCAAATTCGGGCTGCAAAGATACGAATTTTTGGGTGAAAAGAGAAGAAATTTAAGACAAGGTCGATGCAAAAAAATTACAGCGACAAAGATTGAGGGAAATTTGATGCTGCACAATTACAATTCTTAAAGACAATCCAGTTCGTTTGACATTTTGACCATGACTTTTTCGGGTGCAAGATATGAAGCTGATCCAACGAATCTCGATACCAAGAGTAGTTCCAACCATTTCCCATATCAAGATAAAGCGCATGCTTGATGTGCATACTCGATAATTTCTGCACGAATTCACTATAACAAAGCAAGCTATCGGATTCTACAATACAAAGATTTCCAC
>CAVHRT010000041.1:0-13909 GCA_963638355.1 Flexilinea sp.
AGTTGGTAGAGCACGACCTTGCCAAGGTCGGGGTCGCGGGTTCGAGTCCCGTTTTCCGCTCTCAATCTAGAAAAGCAGTACGAGGCTGCTTTTTTCTTTGACAAGATTGCGTTGCCCAAGTGGCGGAATTGGTAGACGCGCACGTTTCAGGTGCGTGTGTCGCGAGATGTGCAGGTTCGAGTCCTGTCTTGGGCACCAATGCGTAGGTGGTGAAATTGGTATACACGCTACTTTGAGGGGGTAGTGGTCGCAAGATCGTGTGAGTTCGAGTCTCATCCTACGCACCACAAGTTTATAAAGTAAGAAAGGTCAGAACTGAAAAGTTCTGACCTTTCTTTTTGTGTAATTTTTTTGAAAAATTTTGCTGATACCGCACCATTTAAATGGTGTAATCCTAAAATTTCAGCGCATTTATGCCAACTTCGGGATTGAATTCGCGATCCACTTGACCGTGAATGATGTCGATCATCATTTCGCAGGTGATGCTGATGACGGCGCGGTTCAGGTGTCCGCCAACCATGCGCCCAGTGGTGTCGGCCGCGCTGATGTGCAGGTGTGCGTAGTACTCGCCATTCATGGTGGTGATGGTGCCAACCAGCGACACAATCTCCATGTCGCCCGTGAAGTGGTGCGCGTGATATTGCTTCTCGGCCAGACTGAAAACGCCCACCGTGAGGTCGTTTGTAGCGCCCAACGCCGAAATGTTGGCCAGCGTTATCTGCTCGCGCTCGGCAATGGCGCGCAGTTGCTCGTGAATCTCGTCACCCGCATCGAGGCGCGCCACAATTTTATCTCCAAATCGTTTGTAGTCCATCGTTTTGCGAAATTTTCGTTTTGCAAAGGTACAAAAAAATGGGTGTGCAACTCACTATTATTGGGTATTTTTGCTGCGCGATGAACAAAATGTCTGATTTTTCTGTAATTTTGCATCTTGAAAAACTAAAAATCGAATGATTATGGAAGTAAAAGAGAGATTGGTTGCGCTGCGCAAACTGATGAAAGAGCAGGGCATTGCGGCCGTTGTGGTGCCGAGCGTCGACCCGCATGGCAGCGAATATGTGGCAGAACATTGGCAGGAACGCAAGTGGGTTTCGGGCTTCACTGGCTCGGCTGGCACGGCGGTTGTTACCACTGATGGCGGTTGCCTTTGGACCGATTCGCGCTATTTTTTGCAGGCGGCTGAACAGCTGAAAGCCTCAGGTTTGCTGTTGCAAAAAGATGGCGAAATTGGCACACCAACCATTGCCGAATGGCTCGGAAAAACGCTTGCAAAAGGCGCAACAGTGGCTGTGAATGCTGCCATGTTTGCCGTGAACGAACTGAATGCGCTGCGCCACGATTTGCAGGAACAAGGTCTTGCGCTCGACACACATCATGATCTGATAGCGCAGGTTTGGACCGATCGTCCCGCCTTGCCGCTCGATGCAATTTACGAACTGCCGCTGAAATATGCTGGTCGCTCGGCTGCCGACAAACTGGCTGATGTGCGCCGCGCCATGGTTGCGAAAAATATCGACATCACGCTGTTTACTGCGCTCGACGATGTAGCGTGGTTGCTCAACATGCGCGGCAACGACATCGCCTACAATCCTGTGGCGATCGCTTTTGTTTGGGTCGATGCGGAGCGCACCATCTTGTTCATCAATCCCGAAAAAGTTGATGCCGAAATGCGTCAGTATCTGCAAACGACGGGCGTCGAGGTGCTGCCATACGACGCAGTAGCTGAGCATCTGCACGAGGCAAAGGCTGGCAGTCGCGTTGGACTCGATTTTGGCAAAGTGAACTACGCGCTCTATCAATCGGTTGGCGAAAAATGCACGGTTGTCGATTTCCCATCGCCAGTTTTTGGCATGAAATGCGTGAAAAACGGTGTGGAACTCGCGGGTTTCCGTTGCGCCATGGAGAAAGATGGCGTGGCGCTTGTGCGTTTCATGATGTGGCTCGAAAAAGCCGTGCCTGCGGGCCACGAGAGCGAATTGAGCGTGATTGACAAACTGCACGATTTCCGCGCTGAACAGGAGAATTTCGTAGAAGAGAGTTTCAATACCATCGCAGGATATGCCGACCACGGCGCCATTGTTCACTACGGCTCTACGCCCGAAAGCAATGTGCCGCTGAAGGCCGAAAATTTCCTGCTGCTCGATTCGGGCGCGCAGTTCTACGATGCCACCACCGACATCACGCGCACCATTCCGCTGGGACCGACCACAGCCAAGCAAAAACGCGACTACACGCTGGTGATGAAAGGTCACATTGCGCTGGCCGAAGCGCGTTTCCCGTATGGCACGCGCGGCAATCAGATTGATATTTTGGCGCGACAATTTTTGTGGCAAAATGGTTTGAGCTACGGTCATGGCACGGGTCATGGCGTTGGACATTTCCTTGGCGACCACGAAGGTCCGCAGAGCATTCGCACCGACAATAACCCGACGCGGCTCGAGCCTGGCATGGTTGTGAGCGACGAACCGGGCGTTTACATTGCTGGCGAATATGGCATTCGGCACGAAAACTTGCTGGCAGTGCGCGAAGTGGAGACTACGGAGTTCGGACGTTTCCTCGGATTCGAAATTCTGACGCTTTGTCCGTTCGACACCACCGCACTCGACCGCACGCTGATGACCGCAGGCGAAATCGATTGGCTCAATCGCTATCACAAAATGGTTTACGAGCGGCTCAGCCCGCGCCTGAGCGACACCGAACGAGCGTGGCTGCGCGACAAGACAAAAGCTATTTAACGAAAAAAAGAGAGGACCGTGGTTCTCTCTTTTCATTTTTTATTTTTTTTGAATTTGCTGGCGCAAATTCTGTTTCTGGGTTTTATTTCACCACCACTTTCACCGTTTTGTTGGCGGTGCGGACTACATAAATGCCGTTTTGCAGATGACCATTTTGGCTCGTAACGTCTTGACCTGTAAGGCTATAGATGCGTGCAGCCTCGGGCGCAACCACCGTGCCTTGGTAGGCGTAGATGTTCTCCACCGATGCGCTTTGCATAGCAGTGGCAGAGCTGGCGGGAAATTCGATGGTGATTTTGGTAAAAACTGGTTGTTGGTTATTACTAACCCATACGAGTAATGATGGAAAAGATTCAAACGCAGCCAAATCATCTTCGTCTAACACAATTTGAAAATAGGATTCTCCCACATTGATATCGTAGGAATTTTCTGTGTCTCCGATTTCAAAATATTTGTTCGCTTCGTAATCTGCTCTTGAAGCGCACGCATACAAAAATAGGTATCTTTGCTCAGTTAGAGCCTCTTTGTAATAAATTGTCAAGCGGCAATCGGCAACAACTTTTGTCCAATCGTATTCCGACTGTGGCACGATCACGCATTTGTCGTAGCCATAAAGTTCGCCGCATTCTCCTTCCCAAACGGTTATGGGCTCTTGGTAGCTGACGGCGAAGAGCGGTAGTGCCAGCAGTGCGGCGAAAAGAAGTGAGTAGAGTTTCTTCATAATTTGAAAAATTTGGGGTTAAAAAAAATGATTTGTTTTCAATCGACAAAGATACAACTTTTTTGTTAAAAAATGGTTGGTCGAAAAAAATGCGCTCTTTTTTGGGCGAATGATACAATCATCGAATGTTCTCCCCATAACCAACCTGCGATTTATACTTCTATTCTCTCAAAATCTATTTCCTAAACCGCAGTGTCCATCTGTGATGCGAACACTCCTCACTTCTCACTCCTAATTCCTCACTTCCACTGTCTTTATTCTTTTGTCCTTACTCTTTATTCTGCTAAAAAAATGCTATCTTTGCAGAAAATTATAACTTGGGTTTGTTATGAAAGGTTGTAAATGGCTTGTTGTGCTGGTGGCGGCACTTTGCTCGACGGCGGCGATGGCGAAAGACGCCGAAAAATCGACTTATGTGGAGATTGAGACATCGGTTGGTACCATGAAAGTGCGGCTCTACAACGAGACGCCGCAGCATCGCGACAATTTTGTGAAACTTGTGAAATCGGGCTTCTATAATGGTCTGCTTTTTCACCGTGTGATAAAAGATTTTATGGCGCAGGGTGGCGATCCGAACTCGCGCGATTGTGCGGCCGATGCGCGTCTTGGCTCGGGCGGACTGGATTACACTGTGCCTGCCGAAATCAATTTTCCTACGCTCTACCACAAGCGTGGCGCATTGGCTGCAGCCCGTCTCGGTGATGCGGCAAACCCCATGCGCGCCTCGTCGGCTTGCCAATTCTACATTGTGCAAGGCAAAAAATACAACGATGCCGAGCTGAACGAGATTGAACGCTACATTGGGCGCGCCATTGGCAAACCTGGGCAGTTCAAATACAGCGATGAACAGCGCCGTCAGTACAAAATGTTTGGCGGCACACCTCACCTCGATGGGCAATACACTGTGTTTGGCGAGTTGGTCGAGGGTTTTGCGGTGCTCGACAAAATCTGCGCCCTCGAAACCAATGCCGACGATCGCCCCGTGCAAGATGTGGTGATTATCAGAATGAGGGTCGTGAGAAAATGACTATGACTGTTGACTATGACGATGACCATCGGTAAAATATAGCCAACTGCGGTAACAAAAAAAGGACTCACGCGGTGCGTCCCTACTTTCAAACTTTACGAACTTTATAAACTTTCAAACTAAGAAACATGTTACTAGAATATAAGGATGTCGATATTTATCAGGACGAGATGCCTGTGCTGCGTGGCGTGAATTTCAGCGTCGAACGCGGCGAATTTATCTATCTGCTTGGCAAGGTGGGCAGTGGCAAAAGCACGCTCATCAAGTCGATGTATGCCGAAGTGCCGATAAAGCGCGGCGATGCGGCTCTCTTGGGTTATAATCTGTCGCATTTGAAGCGCAAAGACATTCCCATGCTGCGGCGCAAAATTGGCATTGTCTTCCAAGATTTTCAGCTGCTTGGCGATCGCAGCGTCGATCAGAATCTGGAGTTTGTGCTGCGTGCTACGGGTTGGAAAGATAAGCGCAAAATTGCCGAACAGATTGAACTTGTGCTGTCGGTTGTTGGCATGAAAAACAAAGGTTACAAGCGTCCGCACCAGTTGTCGGGTGGCGAGCAACAGCGCGTGGTGATTGCGCGTGCGCTGCTCAATTCGCCCGAAATAATTGTGGCCGACGAGCCTTCGGGCAACCTCGATCCCGAAACCGCCAACGAAATTTTTTCGCTGCTTTACGAGATTTCGCGCGGCGGCACGGCAGTGATCATCGCCACGCACAACCATTCGTTTTTGAGCGTTTACCCTGGGCGCGTATTCTGCTGCGAAGAAGAAAAACTCGTTGAGTCAATTAATTAATTGCTTAATTTCCAATTACTTAATTGAATTGATAATTGATAATTGATAATTGACAATTAACAATTGACAATTGATAATTGGGTGGTTCGATAGACTCTTTGCTCAACCAGAAATTAGAAATCAGAAATTAGAAATCGAACATAGATGAAACGATTTTTGAAAATATTGACCCTTGCGCTCGTTGTGCCGGCACTGGCTGTGGCGCAGATGGAGGAGCCTGTGACGTGGCACTATGCGGTGGAGCAGACTTCGGATAGCGCGGTCGAGGTGGTTGTAACTGCGCAGATTGCTGCTGGTTGGCATCTCTATTCGCAGCACCAAAATGGCATGGCTCTGCCAACGGTCATCACTTTGGCACAGAACGAAAATTATGCTTTGGCCGACACTTCCGCATTTTGGAGCGAGCCGAAATTTACCGAAGTTTACGATGCTGAATTCGACGACACCGAGCGTTTTTTTACTGAAAAAGTGGAGTTTCGTCGTGGCATTCGGTTGCTTACGGACAAATCATTCAAAATCGATGGCAAAATAGATGCGCAAGCCTGCATGGACGGGCGTTGTGTGCCAGTGCGCAACGATTTTTCGCTCGATATTGCCGGAAAATTCGCTGAAAATGGGGTGGTTAGCAATACTGAAAATTCTGCCGATATGTCGCTGCTGTGGTTCTTTTTGTTGGCCTTTGGTGGCGGACTTTTGGGCATTCTCACGCCGTGCGTCTTCCCCATGATTCCGATGACAATCTCCTATTTCATGAAGCATGGCGGCAAGCGGCAGGCGCTATTCTACGGCTTTTCCATCGTACTGATTTATGTGATTGTTGGCATTGTGCTGTCGGCCATTTTTGGCGAGGGATTTGCCAATTTCATCAGCACGCATTGGCTGCCGAACGTGCTTTTCACTATCATTTTTGTGGTTTTTGCGCTGTCGCTGTTTGGCTATTTCGAGATTTCGCTGCCATCGTCGTGGGTCTCGCGGTCGTCGGGCAACGAGCAACGGGCGGGTTATGTCGGCACATTTTTCATGGCGCTGACGTTGGTTTTGGTGTCGTTCAGTTGCACGCTGCCAATTGCTGGCGCAGTGGCTTTGGGCGCGGCTGGTGGCGGTTTTCTTAAACCGATCGTCGGCATGCTGGGCTTCTCGCTGGCGTTTGCGCTACCGTTCACTTTTTTCGCGTTCTTCCCGAATCTGCTCCAAAAATTGCCAAAATCGGGCGGCTGGATGAACACGCTGAAAGTCTGCCTTGGCTTTGTGGAGTTGGCTTTCGCGCTAAAATTCCTGAGCGTTCCCGACCAAACTTATCATTGGGGATTGCTCTCGCGCGAGGTCTATCTGTCGCTGTGGATTGTGATTTTTGCGCTCATGGGATTCTATCTTTTGGGCAAAATTCGCTTCCCGTTCGACGACGAAGAGCCTGTGCAGCGGTCGTGGTTCAAATTTTTCTTGGCAATAGCTGATTTTGCCTTTGTGGTCTACATGGTGCCGGGACTTTGGGGCGCACCGCTCAATGCGCTGTCGGGTTGGCTGCCGCCAATGAGTACGCAGGATTTCAACATTCATCAGATTGTGGTCGATGGCGCGCCACGGCAGCAGGCAAACGCGTGCAGCACGGCATCGTTTGCCGACCAACTGCATCTGGTGGCGGGTCTCGAGGGCTATTTCGACTACGACGAGGCGACTGCGTGCGCCAAGGTTTGTGGCAAACCGCTTTTTCTCGATTTCACGGGTCATGGCTGCGTGAATTGCCGCAAAGTGGAGCAGAAAGTGCTGGCCGATGCGCATATTCAGCAGCTGCTGAACGACAATTTTGTGGTGTGCGCGCTCTATGTCGATGATAAAATTATTTCGCTACCAGATGATCTGCAAATTTCTGATAATCAGGGAGATAAGATTACCACGCTCGGCGAAAAAAATCGGCATATTCAGACTGCTTTGTTTCACGAAAATTCGCAGCCGTGCTACATTGTGGTCGATCCTGCCGATGGCTCAATTCTTGCCGGACCAATCCACTACGAAACCGATCCCATCGCCTTCGAAAAATTTTTGAAAGAAGGGTTGGCAGAATTTGAGAGGTAAAAATTCGTTCAATCTTGAAAAATAAAAATCTCCCAAACGCAATGCTTGGGAGATTTCTTTTTGTCTTATGGTCTTCCGCCAGGACCGCCGCCGTGGTTTCCACCATCGTTAGAACCGCCGCCCGAGGTGTTTTGCGTGGTTACCATCTTGCTCAGTGTGAGCGAGGCTGCCGTGGTGCCATTTTCGAGTGTGCCGCCTGTGGTCAGGCCATGCCATGTGGTGCCGCCAGTTACCGTTCCGCCCGTGGTCAGCAGCACGCTGTTGCCTTTTTGCAGCGATGGCGATGAGACGAGCAACGTCATTTGGTTGTACGAACGCGGTACTTTGTACGATAGAATGTGCGTGCCGTCGCTTGTGGCTAGGTTGAATACGGTGTTGGCACTGGCTTGTGTGCCGTAGACAATGGCTGGTTGCGTGCACGAACTTTCGGTTGGAGTGCTAGCATCGCCACCCACGCCCACGATGGTTCCGCCAGTTATGGCAAAACGATTTTGGTCGCAGTCGAAACTGCCTTCGGGCGTTTGCGTGCCAGAGGCTATTACAGTGCCGCCGTTTAGCGCGATGGTGCCGTTCGAGTCGATGGCATCGTTGCTCGAGCTGTAGCAGTAGACGTTGCCGCCATTTATCTCGATGTGTGTGGTGGCGTTCATGCAGTCGTCGTAGGTCGAAATCTCAACCGTGCCACCGTTGATGCGCAGCGTGTCTTTGCTCTCGAGACCTTCGCTGCCTTCGCCGCCAGTGGCGCGCACTTTCACACTGCCGCCATTTATCGCAAGCAGACTATCGGCTTTGATGGCTTTGGCCGAGGTGTCGTACGAACCATAGACATATTCCGTGCCAGTGGTGATGGCGCGCACCGTTCCGCCATTGATTATCAGGTGTTTATCGATGTTGATGCATTTGCCGCCTGTGCCAGTGCTTTTCAGTGCCAGCTCGCCGCCATTCATTATCAGAATGCTGTCGGCTTTGATGCCTGCGCAGCCCGAAACATCGCTCTCGTCCTCGTCGTACACGCCACCGCCCGAGGTGATGATGGTGGTGCGACCGCCGTCGATTACTACATAGCCATCGCTCGAGAAACCTTTGGCTGCATCGGCCGTTACGCTGATGTTGATTACACCGCCGCTCACCGTTATGCCCTCGCCTGCTTTCACGGCGTTGCCAGCGTTGTCAACTATTTCGGTGTTGGTGTTGGCGCGGAAACGAATGTAGCCTTTGTTGCTTGTGAGACCCTGTTTTTTGTTGGCGTTGATTTTCAGCGAGCCGCTGCCGCTTAGCACAAGGTTGCCTTTGTGGTAGACGCACGCTTTGGCATCGCTCTCGGCTACGTCGGTGAAACTGTTTACTGTGCCATCGGTTGCGTGCAGATACATGCGTTTGCTGCAACTGCTGTTGATGGGCGCAGTGGCGCTGCTTGTGAGCGAAACACCGTTCAGAGTCAGTTTGAATTTGTTGTCGCTTTCGATGGCAAATGAGCCGTCGCTCGACTGACCCGACAAGATATATTCTACCTTTTTCACTGTGGAAACGACTGCGATGTTGGCGCCTGTTTGCTCGATGGTTACTCCATCGACGGCATTTTCAACCGTGGCGCTGTCGCCGTCGTAAACGATTTTCACCACATTTGTGAAATCGGAATTTTCCCAGAAATCGTCGTCTTCGGAATCGATGGTTTCCGTCTCGACGAGTGGCGTGTTGTCGAGTGCCACGTCGAATGTCTCGAGGTCGCTACTCTCGGTTTGGGTTGTGTCGTTTGTGTTTGGCGCGATTGGGTCGTTGCCATCGCCCGTTGACTCATCTTTTCGGCAGGCTGCTAGTGCCAAGATGCAGCAGAGTAGCAGTGCCGTTTTTTTTGCGGTTTTCATTGTTGTTTGATGTTTAATTTGAAAAATAATTGGTTGTTTTCGTATAAAATCAACGCAAAAGTAGACTTTTTATTTTCAATTGCAAACATTTTTGTGCGAAAAATCGACAAAGTACAGGAAATTCTTAATTTGAGGAAAGAGTAAGGAGTAAAGAATAAAGACGGGACAGTGAGAGGTTAATTGATAATTGACAATTGATAATTAGGCGGTTCGACAAGCTCACCGCACACAATTTTCAAATTTTCAAATCTTCAAATGAACAATTAGAAACAGCGCGAAGCGCAACCAGAAACTAGAAATTCTTCTTCCCTTTCCCCTTGGGGCGCTTGGCGGAATCCTTCTTGTCGGGACGGAAAGGCTTGGCATCGTTGCGTTGGCGGCGTGCGACGACCTCCACTTTCAGGTTGCCGCCAAACTGGTCGAAGGCATCGAGCACGCGGTCGGCTTGGTCGGCGTAAACATCGAAAAATGTGCAGCGCTGTGCTATCTCAATGTCGCCAATGCTGATGGATTTGTCGCGCGTGATGTCGTTTATTATGCCCAGCACGCTGCGTGTGGTGGCATTCTGGCGGTGACCGAAATTCATCACCAAACGCACACGCTGTCCGCGTTTGAAACCGCTATTGCGCTCACTGTTTTGGTTGTCGTTGCGCTCCGATTTTGGTTCGCGTTTGTTGGTGTTTTTCCCGCCTTTCTTTTCCCGATTTTTCTTGCGGTCGTTTTCGCTCTTCTCATCGCGCTCTGGCTTTTCGGGCAGATTCAGATCTTCGGCATCTTTGTAGTATTCCAAAAATCGGTTAAACTCCAGCGACAAGAATCGGCGAATGACATCTTCTTTCGAAAGGTAATCGAGTTTGGCGAACACATGCGGCAGAAATTGGTCGATCTGCTCATCGTTGACCTGCACATTTTCCATGCGCTCCACAAGGTGGAACAGTTGTCGTTTGCAGATGTCGATGCCGAGCGGAATGCGTGCGCGTTCAAATTTCTTTTTGATGATATGCTCGATGGTGCGAATTTTGCGTTGCTCGCGCGAGTGGATTATGGAGATGGAGATGCCGCGTTTGCCAGCGCGTCCCGTGCGGCCGCTGCGGTGCGTGTACACTTCCACATCATCGGGCAGATTGTAGTTTATCACGTGCGTCAGGTCGCTCACATCGAGTCCGCGCGCTGCCACATCGGTTGCAACGAGTATCTGCAGATGGCGTTGGCGGAATTTGTGCATCACCGTGTCGCGCTGCGCCTGACTGAGGTCGCCATGCAGGGCATCGGCATTGTAGCCATCGGCCATCAGGTGGTCTGCCACCTCTTTGGTTTCTTGGCGGGTGCGACAAAAAACTATGGCGTAGATGTCGGGATTCATGTCGACAATGCGCTTGAGCGCAAGGTAACGCTGCTTGGCCTGCACCATATAGTAGATGTGATCCACATTTTCGGCTCCAGCATTGCGTGTGCCAACGGCTATTTCGGTGGCATTGGTCATGTATTGCTTGGCAATGCGCGCAATCTCGTTTGGCATGGTGGCGGAGAATAGTAGCGTGCGGCGTTCGGCTGGAACGGATTGCAGAATGGTCTCCAAATCCTCTTTGAAACCCATGTCGAGCATTTCGTCGGCCTCGTCGAGCACCAAGTAGCGCACATTTTCCAGATGTACTTTGCCGCGGTGCAGCAGGTCAATTAATCGGCCTGGTGTGGCAACAAGAATCTGCGGCTGCACATCGAGTTGCTTGAACTGCGACACAATGTTTTCTCCGCCGTAGACTGGCACGATTTTCACTCCGTCCATCTGTGCAGCGTAGTGTTTCAGATCGTTGGCTATCTGCATGCAGAGTTCGCGCGTGGGCGACAAAATGAGTGCTTGAATGCGTTTTTCGTCGGTATCGATGCGGGTGAGCAGCGGCAGACCGAAGGCAGCAGTTTTGCCCGTGCCTGTTTGCGCCAGCGCTACCAAATCGCCCTCTTTTTCGAGAAGAAAAGGAATGACTTGCTCTTGAATGGGCATGGGTTGTTCGTAGCCCAGTGCGGCTATGGCGGTGAGAATTTCGGGACGAAGGCCTAATTCGTTGAATGTGGTCATGTGGAGAGTTGAAATGTTGAAGCGTTGAAATGTTGAAGCGTCGAATCACCGTGTCTCTTTGAGAAAAAGTGCGATTAATGCGCTTTCAGCGTCGAAAAAATCGGCTGCAAAGTTACGCTTTTTTTGCGAGATGGGGAAACGAAAAATCCCCCGTTCTTGCGAGCGGAGGATTCTCTGTTTGTTATGTTTTCGCTTATTTTGTGATAACGCGAGCCATTTCCAAAACTTTGTTCGAATAGCCCCATTCGTTGTCGTACCAAGCGCAAACTTTTACGAAAGTGCCATCGAGTTGGATACCAGCCTTCTCGTCGAAGATAGAAGTGCGAGCATCGTTGCGGAAGTCGGTCGAAACTACAGCCTCGTTGGTGTAGCCCAGAACGCCTTTCAGTTCGCCTTCCGAAGCCTCTTTCATGGCTTTGCAAATCTCTTCGTAAGTTGCCTCTTTGGCCAATTCGCAGGTGAGGTCGACAAACGAAACGTCCGATGTAGGAACGCGCAGCGACATGCCAGTGAGTTTGCCGTTCAGTTCAGGAAGCACTTTGCCTACGGCTTTGGCAGCACCAGTCGACGAAGGAATGATGTTCTCCAAGATGCCGCGACCACCGCGCCAGTCTTTTTTCGAAGGACCGTCAACGGTTTTCTGTGTTGCAGTTGCAGCGTGAACGGTTGTCATCAAACCACGAACAATACCGAATTTGTCGTTCAGCACTTTCGAGATAGGAGCCAAGCAGTTGGTGGTGCAGCTAGCGTTCGAAATGATTTTCTGACCAGCGTAGGTTTTGTGGTTAACACCATAAACGAACATTGGTGTAGCGTCTTTCGAAGGAGCCGACATGATGACTTTCTTAGCACCTGCTTTCAGATGAGCCGAAGCCAACTCTTCTGTCAAGAAGAAACCTGTCGATTCTACAACAACATCAACGTCGAGTGCGCCCCAAGTGATGTTTGCAGGATCTTTTTCAGCAAAAATTTGGATGCGGTTGCCATCGACAATCATGTAGTTGCCTTCAACTTTGATGTCGTGGTTGAAGTGGCCGTGAACTGAATCGTATTTCAGCATGTAAGCCAGATAGTCAGCATCCAAAAGGTCGTTGATGCCGACAACTTTGATGTCGTTACCGAAGTTTTCGACTGCGGCGCGGAACACCATGCGTCCGATACGGCCGAAGCCGTTGATACCTAATTTGATCATAGTTTTTTGTTTTATGAATTAAAAATAATCTTCTCAAGATTTTTGGACTGCAAAATTACACTTTTTTTTGGTACGATGGCAGCCCCAAGCACTTTTTTTATTAACAAATTGCGTGCCATTCTTCGCGACGCGAAGTTTACTGCAATTTATGTTGTTATTTGCGGCTTTTGATGTGTGAAAATAAATAATAAAAAATGAATAATGAATAATACAGCGGCATTTCGCAGTGTTTTTATTCCTCCAATTATTTTTTATTATTCATTCTTCATTGTTTATTGAAGGATAAGGTTCCAGTGGTGCAAATCGTCGGTGCGGCCGTACTGAATGTCGCGCAGGTGGTTGTAGAGGCGCGTGCATTTTTCGCCTGGCTTGCCATCGCGCGAAATCACATATTTTGCACCTGTTTCGATGTCGTCAATCTCGCCTATTGGTGCCACTACGGCAGCTGTTCCGCAGGCTGCGGCTTCATCGAGCGTGGCGAGTTCTTCGACGGCTATCGGGCGCTCTTCTACTGCCCAGCCAAAGTCGCGACAAATCTGCATCAGACTGTTGTTTGTGATCGATGGCAGAATGCTTTTCGATTTTGGCGTGATGTAAGTGTCGCCTTTGATGCCGAAAAAGTTGGCAGCGCTGCACTCGTCGATGTAGCGTTTCTCTTTCGGATCGAGATAGATGGTGGAGTTATAGCCCAGCGAGTGCGCCACGGCGTCGGCTTGCAGACCAGCAGCGTAGTTGCCGCCCACCTTGTAGCAGCCCGTGCCGAGCGGCGCTGCGCGGTCGTATTGGCGCAGAATGCAGGCGTTCACCGTGCTGAAACCATTATTAAAATAGGTGCTGATGGGCGACACGTAGACGATGAATTCGTACTCTTGCGATGGGCGCACGCCAAGTAGCGAACCTACACCAATTATTATTGGGCGAATGTAGAGCGATGCATTTTTGCCGTATGGCGGAATGAAACGTTCGTTCATGCTGACTGCCATTTTGACAGCTTCGATGAATTTGTCGGTTGGCACTTGCGGCATCATCAGTCGGTCGCACGAACTCTGCAGGCGTAGTGCGTTGGCTTCGGGACGGAAAATGCGGATTTTGCCATCGGCACCGCGCATGGCTTTGATGCCTTCGTAGGCCTCTTGTCCGTAGTGCAGGCACGACGAGGCAATCGAGATGTTGATTTCGGGCGTGTCGTAGGCGCGCAGTTCGCTCCACTCGCCATCTTTGTAGTGGCAGCGCACATTATAATCGGTCTCAACATAGTTGAAACCTATTTTTTCCCAATCGATTTCCATATCAGTTAAAAGTCTGAAAGTCTATAAAGTTGAAAGTATTTCTGATTTTAATTAAGTAATTGGAAATTAGATAATTAGCTAATTTTTAAGGACAATTCTCGCTTCATTTCCCATATTGAACAGCAAATCAACTATG
>CAVHRT010000042.1:0-13806 GCA_963638355.1 Flexilinea sp.
AGTTGAGTGTGAGTAAAGAGTAAGGAATAAAGAGTAAGGACGGCACACTGCAAATAATTGAATTTATAAACTTAAACTAACAAAATATGAAGGAAAAAACACGTCAGCAAGTGCTGCAAATTGACAGAGAGTATTTTGTGAAAATCGCTAAAGGCGAACACAAAATAGAGCATCGTCTAATCTATTCGAGCAACGAAACTCGTTATCTTGATGAAGACGAAAATGGCGAAATCGTGCCTCGTGAGTATGATACTCTGAAATTGATAAATGGGCGTAGAAAAAATGCACCAACTCTAGTTGTAGAAGTTGAAAAAGCAGAATTTTATCTTGTACAAGACGAGGATGGCAATGATGTAACTTATGTTGATAACGATGGTGACACTTGCTATTTGTACGAAATTTGGTATTATCTTGGCAAAGTTTTGTCGATCGAAAACGCTGAGGGAATACTATAACACTTTGGCGTATAAACAACAACGTAGGGACGTGGCATGCCGCGTCCCTACGATTTTATTGGTAGATCGAATTTATTTTTTGCTTTTCGTTGTCCTTCTTGAGCCGCGGCGACCTTTCGAGGCGCTCTCGGGGTTGGCGATGATGGCGCGGCAAGCCTCTTCGGTGAGTGTGGCGGCATCGGTGTCCTTCGGCAAACGGTAGTTTTTCTTGTCGCTCACGGTGTGAATGTACGCGCCGTAAGGACCGTTCAGCACTTGAATGTCGCCAAACACGTGAATGAAGCGATTTTTGTCGGCTTCGCGCTTGGCTAAGATTATCTCGATGGCGCGCTCTGGCGTGAGCGTGTAGGGATTGTCGGTTTTTGGAACAGAAAAAAACGATTTCCCGAGTTTGATGTACGGCCCAAAACGCCCATCAGCCACAATCATATCTTCGCCTTCGTATTTTCCGAGGTTCATTGGCAGTTTGAATAGTTCGAGCGCCTCTTCGAGCGTGATGGTGAAAATGCTCTGACCTTTTTGCAGATCGGCAAAGCGTGGTTTTTCATCGCCATCGGACGAACCGAGTTGCGCTACAACGCCATATTTTCCCACTTTAGCATAAACGGGTTTGCCCGTTGCGGGATCGTTGCCGAGGAACTGCTCGCCAGGCTTCACGCCTGTGGTCTTGTCGGCCGCTAGCACCTCTTTGTGGAACGAATTGTAGAACTCGCCGATATTCTCATTCCAAGCCACTTTGCCTTGCGCAATCTCGTCGAATTCAGCCTCGACATTGGCGGTGAAATTGTAGTCGAGAATGTCGGCAAAATGCTCCATCAGAAAATCGTTCACAACTACGCCCACGTCGGTTGGCGAGAGTTTCCCTTGATCAACCGTCTCTTTTTCGCGCAGTTTTTCGGTTTTGATTTCACCCTTTTTGAGCGAAATCACCGTGTAGTCGTGCGGCGTGTTTGGAATGTCGCGCGTGCAAGCGTAGCCGCGTGTGAGAATGGTGGTGATCATCGATGCGGTGGTCGACGGACGGCCAATGCCCAATTCTTCGAGTTTTTTCACAAGTGTGCCATCGGTGTAGCGCGCAGGACGCTGTGTGAAACGCTCCTGAGCCGAGGCTTCAATCATGCCAACGTCTTGTTTGTCGATGAGTGGCAGGCGAGTCGTCGAATCGCGATCGGCATCGTCGTCGGCTGCGTCCATGTAGACGCGCAGAAAACCATCGAAAGTCATCACTTCGCCCGTGGCAACGAACTGTTCTTGGCTGCCATCGATGTTGATGTTGATGGTGGTGTGCTCAAATTCGGCATCGGCCATTTGCGAAGCCACAGCGCGCTTCCAAATCAGTTCGTAGAGGCGCTGCTCGTTGGCAGTTCCAGTGATGGTATGGTTGTTGACGTAGGTAGGACGAATGGCCTCGTGCGCCTCTTGTGCGCCTTTGGCTTTGGTGTGATATTGGCGAACTTTCACATAGTTCTCGCCAGCCATTTCGATCACCTCTTTTTTGATTGTCCCGAGGGCTAAGTTGCTCAAATTCAGCGAGTCGGTACGCATGTAGGTGATTTTACCAGCCTCGTAGAGTTTTTGCGCCACACGCATGGTTTGTGCCACAGGCATTTTTAGTCGGCGCGATGCCTCTTGTTGCAGCGTCGATGTGGTGAAAGGTGCGGCAGGCGACTTTTTCGTGGGGCGTTTTTCGATGCTTTCAATGTGGAATTTAGCCGTTTTGCAATGCTCGAGAAATGCGCGTGCTTCGGCTTCGGTGGCGAAACGGCGCTTCAGTTCGGCGTGCAGTTCGCAGGGTTTGCCTTGCACATCGACGGCCGAGAACACTGCTGTAACGCGGTACGACGAGGTGGCTTTGAAATCGTTGATTTCGCGCTCGCGCTCCACAACCAGTCGCAGCGTAACCGACTGCACGCGACCAGCCGAAAGTCCGAGTTTCACCTTTTTCCACAGCACGGGCGACAGTTCGTAACCCACCAAACGGTCGAGCACACGGCGCGCCTGCTGGGCGTTCACCATGTTCAGGTCTACCTCGCGCGGATTGGCAATGGCAGCCGTGAGTGCGTCGGGTGTAATCTCGTGAAAAGCGATACGATTTTTTTTGCCTTGCTCAAGTTTCAAAACATTTTGCAAGTGCCAAGCAATGGCCTCTCCCTCGCGGTCCTCATCGGATGCGAGCCAAACCATGTCGGCTTGGGCAGCCTCTTTTTTCAGCTCTGCCACCAATTTTTTCTTATCATCGGGGACGACATAGGTCGGCTTGAAACCATTCTTTACATCGATGCTCAAATTGCGGTCGGGCAGGTCGCAAATGTGACCCATGCACGATACCACTTTGTAATCTTTTCCAAGATATTTTTGCACATTTTTAGTCTTGGAAGGAGACTCTACGATTACGAGATTCTTCATAAAATAACACCCTTTTTATATCGCATTTTTTATCGCGGCGAAACCGCCAAATTTGAAACTGCAAAGTAACAACATTTTTTTTGCAACTGCAAATTTATTTTTCTAGTCGCAAGTCGCAAGAAAATTGGTCAATCATCGGAGAAATGCACCAGTACATGTCGGTACGAGTTGAATATTTTTGTTTTCGAAACAAATCCAACGTATTTTCCATCGTCGTCGACCACGGGCAGACTCCACGCACCGGTGTCTTCGAAAACGTCCATCACCTTTTCCATCGGCCATTTGGCGTTGATTTTGGCTGGTACGGCAATCATCAGTTTGCGCACCGAAAAACGCTGATACAAGTCGGGACGGAACATGATGTTGCGCACCTCGTCGAGCGGCATGATGCCCACTAAAATGCCCGAATTCTTATCGACCACTGGAAAAACATTGTGGCTCGAGCGCGAAATTATCTTCACCAATTCGCCAAGTTTCATTTCGGGATTGACTATTTCGATATCCGATTCGATGAAATTTTCCATTTTTAGCATCGAAAGCACGGCGCGGTCTTTGTGGTGCGTCATCAGTTCGCCTTTTTGCGCCAAACGCATGGCGTAGAGGCTGTGTGGCTCGAACAAAATGATGGTGAGATACGACACCACGGAGGTTATCATCAGCGTCATGAAAAGATCGTAACCGCCTGTGAGTTCGGCAATTAGGAATACGGCCGTGAGTGGCGCGTGCATCACGCCGCTCATCAAACCAGCCATGCCGGCGAAGGCAAAATTTTGACTTGGAATGTCGAGCCCAAGCACGTTCATGCCTGTGGCTAGCGCAAAGCCTGTGAGACAGCCCACAAAAAGGCTCGGAGCGAAAATGCCGCCCGTTCCGCCTGCGCCATTGGTTGCTGCCGAAGCGAAAATCTTGAAAAAGACGATGAGGCAAAGATAGACGATGATGGCCCAAGTTTCGGTACGCAGCGAGTAGAACGGCGATTGTTGGAACACTGCGCTAGCATCGCCCGCAAGCAGCGCTGCGATGGTGTCGTAACCTTCGCCATAGAGCGGTGGAAACAGGAATATGAGCAACCCTAGCATGGCACCGCCTACAGCAATTTTGCTATATGGTCCACGAATGCGCTTGAAAAAGCCTTCGAGCCTGTTCATGCCGCGCGTGAAATAGAGCGAAACTAAGCCGCACGCCACGCCCAGCACAATAATATATGGTATGCGCCGCAGTTCGAATGGCATGGCATTGTCGAAACGGAACATCGCCTCGCTGCCCATCATCAGATACGAAAAGGCGTTGGCTGTGATGCTCGATATGAGCAGCGGCACAATGGAGGTCATGGTCATGTCGAGCAGCAGCACCTCCAGCGTGAACATCACACCAGCGATTGGGGCTTTGAAAATGCCGCCAATGGCACCCGCCGCACCGCAACCAACGAGCAGCATCAGCGTTTTTTGATCGAGATGGAAAGCGCGACCAAGGTTGGAACCGATGGCAGAACCCGTCAGCACAATTGGCGCCTCGGCACCTACCGAACCACCAAAGCCGATGGTGATGGCACTCGCCACTATCGACGACCACATGTTGTGAACTTTGATGATGGCTTTGCGCTGCGAAATGGCGTAGAGAATTTTTGTTACGCCGTGGCTGATGTCGTCTTTCACAATGCGCCGCACATAGAAACTGGCCAGCGCAATGCCAACGGCGGGCAGCATTAGGTAGAGATAGTTCACCTCGTCGTGCGAAACGAGCGAGACCACACCGCGCTGAATGAGTGCGATGATGCTCTTCAAGATGAACGCTGCCACGGCGCATGCCACGCCCACCAGAAAACTCAAGATCAGCACAAAATACGACTCTTTGATGTGCTTTTCGCGCCACATCAATAGTGCCATGTACCGTTCGTGCCAATCGATTTTCTTCATTACTTGAAATTTTCAGCCTGCAAAATTACAAAAAAAATGAGAAAAGTGGGTTTACGGATTTCGGGGTGTGTCGGATTCGCAATTTGCGCGAAAATGAAAGGACGCACGCTGTGCGTCCCTACAAACTCAGAAACAGAAATTGCACTAGCAATTCCGAGAAACAACCAGAAATCTAGAAACTAGAAATTAGGAATCTACAACTCCTAATTCCTCACTCCTAATTCCTAATTGAATTATGGCTCATCGAGGTCGACTACGAGGTTATCGACGATGAAGTTTTGGCGTTCGGGCGTGTTTTTGCCCATGTAGAACGAGAGCATTTCGCCCACCGCGTCCTCTTTGCGCAGCTGAATTTGGTCGAGGCGCATGTCCTTGCCAATGAAGTGCTTAAACTCGTCGGGCGAGATTTCGCCAAGGCCTTTGAATCGCGTGATTTCGGGTGCAGGTTTCAACGCCTCGATGGCGGCAATGCGCTCCTCTTCGGTGTAGCAATAGCGCGTCTCTTTCTTGTTGCGCACACGGAAAAGCGGCGTTTGCAGAATGTAGACATGCCCTTTTTTTATCAAATCGGGGAAGAATTGCAGGAAGAAAGTCATCATCAGCAGGCGAATGTGCATGCCATCGACATCGGCATCGGTGGCAATTATCACCTTGTTGTAGCGTAATCCTTCGAGGCCGTCCTCGATGTTGAGCGCGGCTTGCAGGTAGTTTAGTTCTTTGTTTTCGTAGACCACTTTCTTGGTCTCGCCGTAGCAGTTGTGCGGCTTACCGAGCAGACTGAACACCGCTTGTGTGCGCACATCGCGGCTTTTGGTGATGGAACCCGACGCCGAATCGCCCTCGGTGATGAATATGCAACTCTCGTCGCGCAGGTCGCCTTTGGCATCGTTGTAGTGAACGTGACAATCGCGCAATTTGTCGTTGTGCATGTTCACTTTTTTTGCGCGCTCGCGAGCCAATTTCGACACGCCTGCAATGGCTTTGCGCTCTTTTTCGGAATCGATAATCTTCTTGAGCAACGCATCGGCCATCGGCTGATTTTTGTGCAGATAGTTATCGACCTCACGCTTGATGAAATCGCCCACAAATTTGTTCACACTCACGCCCGAAAGCGGATAAGGTTTGCCGTCGCTGTCCTTTTCGGGAGCCATATTCAAAGAACCGAGTTTAATCTTGGTTTGACTCTCGAAAGTTGGCTCTATCACATTGATGGCGATGGCTGCCACTATGCCACTGCGAATGTCGCTCAGTTCAAAATTTTTGTTATAATATTCTTTGATTGTGCGAGCCAAATGTTCGCGCAGCGCCGTTTGATGCGTGCCGCCTTGCGTGGTGTTTTGCCCGTTTACAAACGAATAATACTCCTCGCCATATTGGTCGCTGTGGGTGAATGCTATCTCTATGTCGTCGCCTTTGAGGTGGACGATGGGGTAGAGCGGCTCCGATGTGCTGCGTTCCTGAAGTAAGTCGAGCAGACCGTTGCGCGATACAAATTTGCGTCCATTGAAAACCATGGTCAAGCCCGTGTTCAGGTAACTGTAGTTGCGCAGCATGGTTTCGATGAAATCCTCGTGGAAAGCGTATTTTCCGAAGATTTGTTCATCTGGCATGAAGCTAACGAGCGTGCCATTGCGCTCGGTGGTTGGCTGTAGATCGTACTCTTTCACCAATTTTCCGCAGGCGAAATCGGCTTGTTTCACTTGTCCGTCGCGGAACGATTTTACGGTAAATTCTGCCGAGAGCGCGTTCACCGCTTTGGTGCCGACGCCATTCAAACCGACCGATTTTTGGAATGCTTTGGTGTCGTATTTGCCGCCCGTGTTCATTACCGAAACGGCTTGCACCATTTTGCCTTGCGGAATGCCTCGTCCGTAGTCGCGCACGGTTATTGTGCGGTCGTTCAGCGTGATGTCGATGGTAGAGCCGAAGTGCATGCGAAACTCGTCGATGGAGTTGTCGATTACCTCTTTTATCAGCACATAGATGCCATCGTCGGAGGCGTTGCCGTCGCCAAGTTTGCCAATGTACATGCCAGGGCGCAGACGCACATGCTCAAGTCCTTCGAGCGTGCGAATGTTGTCGTCGGTATAGTCGGTTTGCGGTGTGATTACTTCTTCAGCCATAATAGAGAGTGTGAAAGTAAAAAGTCTATAAAGTTTATAAAGTGGCGGTCTGCGATTGAATGAATTAACTGCGAATTAAGCAGTTGAAGATCAATGAATTTTAGACGATGCAAGAAGGTTTCGGAATGCAAAACCTTAAACTTGAAACTTCATAAACTTGAAACTTTTTCGCACTTATGCGCGAAAAGATTGTGGAGCTGACGGGAGTCGAACCCGCGTCCAAACGGGGAAGCAATATGCTTTCTACACGCTTATCTTCGCCTTCATTTTCGTGCGGCGGCAAGACCGAAGCCACCAACCGACGCCTTATCCGCTAAATTTTCGACGAGCGTGCGCGGCCACGTCCATCTATCCCCGATTTTTCTACACCTCTTTTACCGAACCGCTTCAGGGAGTGGCATTCGAGAGATGTCTCGTTCCAGCACCTGTGCCAGAATTGAGCCTAAAGTACTAAACTTCGTTTAGGCAGCGAGAGCGTAAGATGTTTCGCCAGTTAAAATTTTGCCGTCGATGATTTGAGTGCTATCCGGCGTCACACTGCGTGCTTACATACCTCTTCTGCCCGCTGTCAAAACCAAAAACAGCCCCAGAATGCGGAAATGTTTGCTTATTTTTTCGAACTGCAAAGGTACAAATAAAATTTCAAATTTCAGATTTTGCTTCGCAAGATTTTTGCTCCGCTCGGCAAACTTAAAATAATTTTTCGTTTGCTCTCGCTTATCGCAAAAAATCAAATTTCAGATTGTCGGTATCCAACGCAATCTGCAAAATTGTCAATTGTCATCGTCTTTCTTCACTTCATGCGTTTGAAGGCGGGCGTGTTTTGTATCTCTTCGAGAATGGCGTCGTTGTCGAGGTCGGGCAGATCAATTTTTTTCTTGCTGTCGCCTCCGCCGTAGTATTTTTTTGCCGATCGCCCAAGCTCATCATCATCTGAACCATCTTTGGGATTTATGTCGTCTACCGCTTTGGGCAGCGCATCGGAGGTGAAACCTGTGGCAATGAGCGTAACTTTTACCTTCGCACCGAGCGATTCGTTGTATGTAATGCCAGTTATCACATCAACTCCCTCTATTTCTTCGGTGAAATTGGTAAGTTTAGCCAATTCGTCAGTGGTGATCTCGTCTTCGTGCGAACAGGTGATGTTTATCAGCAATTTTTTCGCCTGACGAATATCGGCTGTCTCGAGCAGTGGTGTCTCCAAAGCGTTTTTAATAGCGTCGATTATTCTGTTGTCGCCTTCGCCTTCGCCAATGTTCATCAGTGCCACCTTGCTGTCTTTCATGGTGGTTCTCACATCGGCAAAATCGACATTCATATAACCATGAATTGTGATGATTTCGGCAATACTTTTCACTGCCGTGGCAAGCACGTCGTCGGCCATTTTGAATGCAGCTTCTATTTTTAAGTGGTAGTTTTCAACCAATTTCTGATTGTTAACGACCAAAATAGTGTCCACATTTTTGCTCAGCTCAAGCACGCCGCGAAGTGCCTGCTTAATTTTTTTCTTGCCTTCGAAAGCGAATGGAATGGTCACTACGCCCACGGTGAGAATCTCCAAGTCGTGCGCCACTTTGGCAATGAGTGGCGATGCACCAGTGCCAGTGCCGCCGCCCATTCCAGCGGTGATGAACGCCATTTTTGTGGGCGTTTCTTTGAACATTCTTTCGATTGCAACGAGCGATTTTTCGGCCGCTTCAGCCGCTTTTTCGGGTTGCGCGCCAGCACCAAGACCATCGTCGCCAAGAATTATCTGGTTCGGCACGGGCGAGTGACGAAGCGCCTGCTGATCGGTGTTGCAAACCACAAAAGTTACATCTTTTATGCCAAGTTCGAACATGTGATTCACTGCGTTGCAGCCGCCGCCGCCCACGCCAACAACCTTTATGATGTTGGAATCGTTCGATAAGATATTCGACAAATCGGTCGGTTTAAATTCAGTTGTTTCCATGCTCTTAATCAATTTACACTTCCAAATAGATTATTTATTGCTTTGATAAATCCATCTTTTCCGCCTTTTTTGCCGCCAGGTTTCTTAGGCTCTTGGGCTTTCTCCTCGAAACAATTCTCGTTGCCCATCAGCAGCAGACCAATGGTTTGTGCTGTAAGGTGGCGGCACGAGTCGTTGTTTTTCTCGATGTGTTGCGAAAAATCGCCAATGCGGGCGCGCATTCCGCTCGATTTCTCGAGCAACTCGTTGGCGTTCGAAATCTGCATCAGTTTGCCCGACGCAATGATTCCCGCTTCCAGCTCACTCACGTCGTTCACAGCGTTTTGCACTTGCTGCATGGCGTATGCCACAATCTCGTTGAAGCGCGCGTTGCAAATGTTTATCATATCGGATAGGCTAAGCAAGCGTTCGTTACCATTTTCGTCGTTTGGCAATTTCAGACGGTCGCTTTTCGACACTTTTTTGTCAAAATTTTGTCCCCAATAGGTTATCAGGCTTTCGGCTGTTTTTTCGTTCACTCCAAGCGTGGTGAGGTCGACCACGATGTGCTTTCTACCCAGTGGCACAACGCCGATATGCACCAGTTTCCCCTGCGTGTAGACTGCCACCGAAGTGCAACCTGTGCCAAAATAGAGCACCGCGCAACCTGCCTCTTTGTCTTCGTGCGAAGCGGTGGCGCACGACACAGCCAAAGGCGTTGGCAGTGGCGTCAAAAATTTGAAATTGCTCATCGACTCTTTGCAGCTGTTGACTGCCTTCAGACAATCATCTTTGGCATAAAACACCGAAAAATTGCCGTTCAGTAGGTTGCCTTTTTTATCGATAGGATCCTTCACGGCTTTGAGATCGAGCGCAAACTCTTCGGATGTGCTTATCACAGCGTAATCGTCGCCGATTTTTTCGAATGCTTCGTTGCGCATGTCGTCCAGTAGATCGTCGTCGATGGGCTTTTTCGAATCGAGTTCGCGGGCAACTTCCACCTGCTTCAGCGACAGTGAGCGACAGTTGATGCCAGCATAAAACTTGGTGATGTGATTGCCCACAGGCAGACGATTTTCGAGTTGACGCAGTGCCTTGTTGAGCGACGCAACCACGTCGTTCGGTCTCATAATTTGCCCGTTTTTAACGGCACCAGCAGGCGTCAGTTCGCTATCGGAACCGATCAGTTGCAAACGACCTTCGGGCGTGCGCACAGCCGCCGTGGCCGTAATGCGCGAATGTCCAATTTCTACAGCGATGATATTCATAATGAGTTGATTAGTTGATGTGTTGATGAGTTGATAAGTTTTAAGAGTCGGCGAAAGGAAAAATTATTTTTCATTTGAAGATTTGAAAATTTATGGCGAAATTATTGAATCGAAGCTCGCATATAAACAATTCAATGATTTTTTCCCTTCACTTTATACACTTTTTACTTTGTACACTTTCCACTTTATAGACTTTATAGACTTTTCACTTTACAAACTTTTTTTCGTGCAGACCACCTGATTCTTGTATCGCAGATCGATCACGCGATAGCGATTCCAGCCGATGTAGGGCAGTCCCTTGCGATAGAAGGTGCGCAGTTTCTCCAGTTTTTCGTCGGCGCCATCGAGTGTGCCAAGGCAGATCACATGGTTGCCAACGCGCGGCGTGAGTTGCAGCTCGTTTCTCGGCATCACGCGAATTTGCGTTATCTGACTGCGCCAAAAATCGTCGTCTTCAATCTCGTCGACAAAATCGTAGAGCGCGCCGCACAGAAATTCGTCGTTCACAATGCCCGTAACCACAGGCACATACATGCTAAAACGGGTCGAAGTTGGCATGCGCTGCCGCTGCTCATCGATGTAAAAATTGCCGTAAGCAGTCATCACGCGGAACTTGGGTCGACGCTGCGTTACATCGATGCGAATGGCCCCGTCCGCCGTATAGTAGCATGAGGCTTCGCAGACGAACGGATTCTTTTTTATCAGCGTCTCAATCTCGTTGAAATCGATTTTGCCAATTTGCGTGCCGATGTATTTTTGATTCATGCGCCCGAGTTGATTTTGCACATCTTTTTCGTTGATGAAACCGAGCTCATCGGCATCGAGCACGCGCGTCTCGATGCGGCGGCACACATCGCCATCGGGCAGCGGTGAGGTATACACCACTGCAAAAATCAGATAACCCGCCAGCGCGATCATCGTGAGCAAAATCAGTATGTTACGCAGGAACCTCAAGTTTCAGATTTCAGATTTCACGTGATTTTTGCTTCGCTCGGCAAACAAAAAACGAGTTTTCGTTTGCTCTCACTTATCGCAAAAATTCAAGTTTCAGATTGTCGGTATCCACAGCAGACTGCAAAATTGTCAATTATCAATTATCAATTATCAATTGAAAAATTCCTCATTCCTAACTCTTTAACGATTTGTGGCAGCATGGTGTCGAGGTCGCCAGCGCCAAGCGTGAGCAGCACATCGAACTGTTGCGTTTTCAGAAAATCGATGAGTTCGGCCTTGGTAGTCAGGTGTTTAGGACAAGTTATTTCGTTGTAAATTGTTTTCGACGATATGCCTTCGATGGGTTTTTCGCGAGCGGGGTAGAGTTCTACCAAAACTGCCTCGTCGAGGTGCGAAAGTGCCGCGGCAAACTCGTGGTAGAAGTCGCGCGTGCGGGTGTAGAGGTGCGGCTGGAACACGCCAAGCACTTTTTTGTCGGCATAGAGCGCCTTCACCGATTTAATGCTCGATTCCAACTCCACTGGGTGGTGAGCATAGTCGTCGATGATGGTGAGGCGGTCGGTTTTTAGCCAAATCTCGAATCTGCGCCGAATGCCTGCGTACGATTTCATGCCGCTGCGCAGTTCGTCGGCTGTTACGCCATTGAGCCACGCCACAGCCATCGCAGCCACGCCGTTTTCGATGTTTACCAGCACTGGTACGCCCAGTTCGATGTTGCGCACGGTTTCGGTGGGCGTCACAAAATCGAAAATGATGGTGCCGTTGCCAATGCGGATATTTTCGGCATAAAAATCGGCTTTTTCTTTGGCAGAATAGGTGTAGAGACGCACATTTTTGCCTAGACGTGGTTGCAGCGCAATGCCTTTTTTCATCAGCAGGCAGCCGCCTTCGGCAATGAGCGAGGTGAAGTGCGCAAAACTCTCGATGTAGGCCTCGTGTGTGCCGTAGATGTCGAGGTGGTCGGCATCGACAGCGGTAACCACTGCCATGTAGGGCGACAGGTGATGGAACGAACGGTCAAATTCGTCGGCCTCAATCACCACCAAATTGCTCTTGTCGGAAAGCAAAAGATTGCTCGTGTAATTCTTCGAAATGCCGCCAAGAAAGGCGTTGCAGTCGACATGACTCTCTTTCAGCAGGTGTGCCAGCATGGTCGATGTGGTAGTTTTGCCGTGCGTTCCAGCTACGCACAGTCCGCGCTCGAGGCGCGTGATCTCGCCAAGCACTTGCGCGCGCTTTTCGATGGTGAAATTATTTTCGCGGAAATAGCAAAACTCCGTATGTTCGGCAGGAATGGCCGGTGTGTAGACCACCAGCGTGTCGTTGGCATTGCGAAAATCGTCAGGAATTTGCGCCACATCGTCGGTGTAGTGTATGGCGATGCCTTCGGCTTCGAGTTCGCGGCAGAGTTCGCTGCGAGTGCGGTCGTAGCCAGCCACGCGGTAGCCTTTAGCGTGAAAATAGCGTGCAATGGCGCTCATGCCAATGCCACCCACCCCCAAGAAATAGAAATTTTTGTATTGCATAGTTTGATGATGATGTTTTTTAATTTTCTCCCCCGATTTTGTGCGCACGTTGTATACGCATTGTGCGCACGTTGTATGTACGTTGTATATACAATTTGGCTATTTCGCCAGTTTCAAAACCTCGTCGGCAATGCGGTGAGCCGAATCGCGCTGCGCCAAACCAAGGGCGTTGGCCGAGAGCGTAGCAAGGCGCGCATTGTCGGTGATGAGCGACAGCGCCGTATCGACCAGCATGACGGGCGCGTCTACATCTTTCACAAGCACGGCAGCATCGCGGCGGACGAGCGCCATGGCGTTGTGCGTCTGGTGATCTTCGGCCACATTGGGCGATGGCACAAGAATGCTCGGCTTGCCCAGTAGACAGAGCTCCGAAATGCTGCTCGCTCCTGCGCGCGAAATGACCAAATCGGCCATGGCATACGCCAAATCCATACGCGCCACAAAATCGGTAACAATCAATCTTTCGCAAGCAAAAGGTTCGGCAGCGCGGCGGCAATCATCGATGTAGAATTTGCCCGTTTGCCACAGAATTTGAATGTCTGCGTCGAGCAGTTGCTGCAGGTGCGACTTCACGCTATTGTTGATGGTGCGTGCGCCCAGGCTGCCGCCAATGATGAGCAGCGTCTTGCGCGAAGGATCGAACCCAAATTCGCGATAAGCCTCGTCCTTTGTGCCTTGCAGCAGATTTTGACGCACAGGATTGCCCGTGAGAATGATTTTGTCGGCAGGGAAAAATCGCTCCATGCCCTCGTATGCCACGCAGATTTTGGCGGCATCGTTTTTCAAAAGTTTGTTGGTGACGCCAGCAAAACCATTCTGCTCTTGCAAAAGCACTGGAATGCCCATGCGCGCAGCCACTTTCATAGCTGCACCACTAGCATATCCGCCCACGCCAATCGCCACATCGGGACGAAAATCTTTGATTATTCGGCGCACACGGCACATGCTTTTCAGCAGATTGATGACGATGGGAATGTTGCGCAGCAGATGTTTGCGGTCGAAGCCCTGAACTGGCAGCCCGACTATTTTGTAGCCAGCCGCTGGCACGCGCTCCATCTCCATTCGTCCAAGTGCGCCAACAAAAAGTATTTCGCAGTCGGGTTGAGCCTCACGCAGAGCATTGGCAATGCTCACTGCGGGAAAAATATGTCCGCCCGTACCGCCGCCAGAGATTAGGAATTTCATTTTATTTCAAGTTGATGAGTTGATGAGTTGACAAGTTGATAAG
>CAVHRT010000043.1:0-13338 GCA_963638355.1 Flexilinea sp.
TGGACTACGAGGCTACCACTTTCGGTAACCACGAGTTCGACAAGGGCATCGACACGCTGGCGGCTCGTATGCGCGAGGCAAATTTTCCGTACATCTGCTGCAACTACGATGTGGCTTGCACTGCCATCGATGGCTTGGTGAAACCTTACATCGTTCTCGAAAAGAAAGGTTTGCGTGTGGGCATTCTCGGTCTTGGAGTAGATCCGCACGGGCTGATTTTGGCGGATAATTTTGGCGGAATAAAGTACCTTGACCCAGTGGAGGCAGCCAACACGAACGCCAACAAGCTGCGCCATCAGGAGAAATGCGATTTTGTGATTGCGCTGTCGCACCTTGGCTATTCGTCCGATCCCGAAGTGATGAGCGACTCGCTTATTGCTGTCAATAGTCGCGATATCGACCTGATTCTTGGCGGTCACACGCACGAAATTCGCGGTGTGTTCGACATTCCCAATGCCGATGGCAAAATAGTGAAAGTGATGCAAACGGGCAAATCCGCCAAAGAACTCGACATGATTGTGGTGGAATATTGAGCAGTGAAGGATTTCTAGATTTCTGAATTCTAGATTTCTGTTTTTGTAGGGACGCGCCATGGCACGTCCCTATTTTCGTGTCGCGCGAGATTTGCAATCCCGCGCTCGCTGTATCATTCGGATTTGTAAACCATGGGAAACGAAAGGACGCACTCAGTGCGTCCCTACTGTTTCGGGCGAATAATCATTCGCCCCTATAATTCAACGTTTCAACATAAACCCAGAAACAGAAATTGCGCTAGCAATTTCGAGAAATTTAGAAACTACTTATTCCTGCGTAAATGTGCAGTCGCCAATCACTAGTTGACCGTCGGCATTCACTACGCCGCGCCAAATGGAGTCGGATGTGAGGCAGCAGAGTTCGCTGTGTGAGCCGGAAACTCCGCCCGTGATGGTGTCGTTACGACCAACATAGTAGCCGCAGTAGGCGAGCGTGTCGACATGAGCGTCCCAAATTTCGCACGAGGTGAATTTCAGCGTCATCTGGCGACCATTGCAGTCGGTTGTTGTCCAAGTGCTGCCCATAAAGTGGTTGTCGCACGCGTCGGTGGTGGTGCCTTCGCTCATTGCACCTTCGGGACAGCCCGTAAGCGTGCAAGCCAAGACGGCAAGCAGAGCATATTTCGTTTTTTTGTGAAGCATCTTTTTAATTGATAATTGACAATTGATGATTGATAATTAGGCAGTTACGTGAATAATTGCCGTGCCAAAATCTTGTTACTTGCGACTTGCTTCTTGCAACTAAATCACTGCAGCCGCAGCACCAACGCCGAGCGGCTCGGAATGTAGAGTTTGAGCCATTCTTTGTTTTTCAGATGACTTGGTTGCGTGTAGTGTACCACGGTGTCGTCGCTGAAGCCGAAGCCGCCAAATTGCTTGGCATCGGTGTTTAGCACCACTTTGTAAGCGCCTTTCTTCACCAAAATGCCGTAGTCGATGAAAGATTTTTGACCATTGAAGTTGAACACAAACAGCAGATCGCGGCGTTTGTAAGCCACCAGTTGGTCGCCTTCGTTGTCCCAAACCTTCTCAATTGGTGTTTCGTTGAATTTCTTTTCGCTCTCAATCAGATGCACCATGTCGTTGTCGAACTCGTTCAAATCGTGGTAGAGCAGGCGATCGTTGTCGACCAATTCCCACTGGCGGCGCGCATATTTGTACGACCAGCCATTGCCTTCGCGCGGAAAATCGATCCATTCGGGGTGACCAAATTCGTTGCCCATGAAGTTGAGGTAGCCGCCATTGATGGTCGATGCCGTTATTAGGCGAATCATCTTATGCAGTGCCACGCCGCGGTTCACACGGAATGTCTCGTCACCCTTCTGCATGTGCCAATACATGTCCGAATCTATCAGGCGGAAGATGATGGTTTTGTCGCCAACAAGCGCTTGATCGTGGCTTTCGGCGTACGAAATGGTCTTTTCGCCAGCGCGGCGGTTGGTCATCTCCCAGAAGATGTGACCCGCTTTCCAGTCCTCATCTTTCACCTCTTTGATGTATTTTATCCAGAAATCGGGAATGCCCATGGCCATGCGGTAGTCGAATCCCATGCCACCATCGGCAAATGGCACAGCCAACTCGGGCAGACCGCTCATCTCTTCGGCAATGGTTATGGCGTTGGGATTTACTTGGTGTATCAGTTTGTTTGCCAAAGTCAAATAGCAGAGCGCATCGCCATCTTGGTTCATGTTGTAGTAGTCGGCATAGTTGCCAAAATCCTGTCCCAGACCATGATTGCGATATATCATCGAGGTTACGCCATCGAAACGGAAGCCATCGAAATGATACTCTTCGAGCCAAAATTTGCAATTTGACAACAAAAAGTGCAAAACTTCGTTTTTGTTGTAGTTGAAACAGAGCGAATCCCACGCTGGATGTTCGCGCCTGTCGCCTCCGTGGAAGTATTGATAGGGCGTGCCATCGAATCGACCAAGCCCTTCAACCTCGTTTTTCACGGCATGCGAGTGCACAATGTCCATGATCACCGCAATGTCGTGCCGGTGGGCTTCGTCGATGAGTTGTTTCAGTTCGTCGGGCGTGCCAAAGCGCGACGAGGCAGCGAAGAAACTCGACACATGGTAGCCAAACGAGCCGTAGTAGGGGTGTTCCTGCACGGCCATTATTTGAATGCAGTTGTAGCCATCTTTGATGATACGCGGCAACACATTTTCGCGAAATTCGTTGTAGGTGCCGACTTTCTCTTGATTTGTGGCCATGCCTATGTGGCACTCGTAAATCATCAGCGGCTGTGTTTGCGGTTTGAAGTGTTTCACACGGAATTTGTACTCGTGCTCTGGCGCCCACACTTGTGCCGAAAAAATCTTGGTGTCTTCGTCTTGAACCACGCGCCGAGCCCACGCAGGAATGCGTTCGCCGCAACCGCCGTTCCATTCTACCAAGAGCTTGTAAAGATCGCCGTGATGCATGGCTTTTTCCTGAAAACGACCTTCCCAAATGCCGTTGTCGAGCCGCTCTAGACGATAGTTTTCATCTTTTTGCCAGTTGTTGAATGTGCCAATCACATAGATGGCCGTGGCGTTGGGCGCCCATTCGCGAAAATACCAACTGCGTTTTACTTTGTGTAGACCAAAATAGAGATAGCCCGACGCAAAGTCGGACAACGAGCGGTTGTCGCGCCCGAGCAATTCTTTCTCTTTCCAAACGGCGTAGTCGTGGCGACCTTGCAATGCCATTGCAAATGGTTCCAACAATGGGTCGTTTTTGATGATTTTCAAAGAATTTTCCATGTCTATGTTTAGTTTTTTATTTTATCAAAATTTTGACCACCAACTTTTTAAGCAAACCTTGTGCCATTGCGGGCGCGTGAGCATCTTCGGGAAAGAAGATGACAAACTGCCCTGGCTGCACTTGCAGGCGTGTGGCGTATTCATCGGCAAAAAATGCTATGTCGCGCTCGGCATCGTAGGGCTGTTGCACGGCGCGGCAATCGGCAGTTGGTCGCCAGCCCATGGTTTCGGTGGTCGATATTGGCATCTGCACATCGATGTAGCGCTGGTGCGCCTCGAGTTGAGCCGTGGTCTTGCCTTCGGCCGTCGCCACGCTGATGTAGAGTCGCTCGCTATCGAGCGTAATTTTGCCATCGGGCAACGACGCCAAATCGTGCGTGCGCAAAAATTCGAACGCCTGACCCAACAACGGGTGCAATGCAGCGTAACGGTTAGCATTTTGTATCGAATCGAGAATCATGGCTTCGCAGTTTCAGATTTCAAATTTCAAATTTCAAATTTTCGGTATCCATGACTTTCTGCAGTTGGTCGTGGTTACCGAAAGTCATAGTCTTAGTCAAAAGTCAATGTCTAAATTTCTCTTCCAAAATTTTCTGGCGCACAAGGCTACGTTTTTGCAGATCTTTCAGTTTTGTGATGTCCGAAAGGGTTGTGGCGAGTTGATATGTTGCCACAAATGCCTTCAATTCGTCAGCGGTGAGCGTGTAGGCGTAAGTTTTCGTGCCTACAAAGGTCACTTTTACTTTATCATCTTGGTGCGATGTCCAAAATTCGGGCAAATCGCCTAGCAGATCAGAGCGGAAAAGCACCGTTTCGTGTGTCGTGCCGAGGTCGGTGAATGTGTTGCGGTCGCTCTCGGTGGCTGCTTTGCTCTCGGCATAGATGTCACCAACCGATAGACGAATGCGGTCGTAATTGATCGGTTTGCCGCAATAGTGCGCCGTCACGAACATTTGCCCAGTTTCGTCGGTGTAGGGTTTCACGTAGTTGCGTCCGAGGTTCCATTCGGTGCGCAGCAAGCGATAGGTGTAGTTGCCGTATTGCTGAAATTTCTCGTTTTTCTCGAAAATGAAAGGTTTGGTTTGCACCTCGGCTTCGGCATTTTTTTGCGGCAGCAGACTGTCGACATAGACCAAATTTCGCGCAATCTCGCTCAATTCTATCTTCCAAGCAAGCGTGTCGGCCTGTCTGCGATACGAAATCAGTTTCGGAAAATTCTGATGCACCGAGTCGAGTGGCATTTTGGCGGCTTCCAAGTTGCCCGCTTCGTAGAGCGTTCGTGCCTCATCAACAAAGGCTTGTGCGCGCTCCTCGTCGGTTGGCTGGTGGGCGCAACTGGCGCAAACTATTGCTATCAAACTGAGTATTTCAATTGTTCGTTTCATCGCTATTTTGCTCTATTGCATTCAAAATTTCGGTGGCTCGTTCGGCATCGCGCTCGAAAATGTGCAGACGATAACCGCTGCCTTGCGAGGCAAACATGGGGTAGAGTTGCACCGCGTTGCTGTCGGTGACAAATGCCTCAATTCCATTGTCGACCAAGACCGCCTCGGCATATTGCGCCTCTGCTAGATTGGCGTAGATGCGGATTACTATGGTGGTGTCGTTGTTCAAAATTTCAGATTGCGCGTTGTCCATCGGTCTGCGCCTGTTTTTTAGTCGTCGATTTTGTGGATTATCAGTCCTGAGCGCAGTTTGGGCTCGAACCATGTGGTTTTGGGTGGCATAATGTTGCCCGAGTCGGCTATGTTGATAATTTGCTGCATCGAGACGGGGTAGAGTGCCAATGCCATGCGCATTTCGCCGCTATCGACGCGCTTTTGCAATTCGCCAAGTCCGCGAATGCCCCCTACAAAATCAATTCGTGTGTCCCTTCGCAGGTCTTTTATTCCTAAAATCTCGTCGAGAATCAGATTCGACGACACGGTAACATCAAGCACGCCAATGGGATCGTTGTCGTCGTAGGTGTCGGCATGCGCAGTGAGCGAGTACCAATGTCCGCCCAAATACATGCCAAAATTGTGCAAATGCGTGGGCTTGTAAATAGCTGTGCCTTTGTCCTCTACGTCGAAATGCTTTGCTAATTTCTCCAAAAATTGTTGTTCGGTGAGACCGTTCAAATCTTTCACCACGCGGTTGTAGTCGATAACTGTGAGTTGATCATCGGGGAAGCAGACCGCCAAAAAGTAGTTGTATTCTTCGTCGCCGCGGTGGTTTGGATTTTCTTTTCGGCGTTCGGCACCAACCAACGCAGCCGCCGCCGAGCGATGGTGACCATCGGCAATGTAGAGCGCGGGCATAGCGGCAAAAAGTTCTGTAATGCGCTGAATATCAGCCTTATCGTTTACAATCCAGAAGTGATGGCCAAAACCGTCGGGCGCCACAAAATCGTATTCTGGCTTGCCCGCTGTGATGCGTTTCACGATGGCGTTCAGCTCGTCGTTGTGCGGGTAGGCAAAGAACACTGGCTCGATGTTGGCCGAGTTGATGCGCACATGTTTCATGCGATCTTCCTCTTTGTCACGGCGCGTGAGTTCGTGTTTTTTGATTATTCCATTCAGATAGTCATCTACCGAAGCAGCGACGCACAATCCATATTGCGTTTTGCCGTTCATGGTTTGTGCGTAGATGTAGTAATGGTCGTCGGTGTCCTGCACCAGCCAACCTTTTTGTTGGAATTTGTGGAAATTCTCCACCGCCTTGTCGTACACGCGCAGATCGTGTTCGTCGGTGCCAACGGGGAAATCAATTTCGGGTTTGATGATGTGATAGAGCGACATTTCGTTGCCCTCGGCTTCGGCTCGAGCCTCGTCCGAATTCAGCACATCGTATGGGCGCGAAGCCACTTTTTCGACCAATTCGCGTGGTGGTCGCACGCCTTTGAAAGGTTTAATTGTTGCCATTTTTGTGAGTTCTATAATATGGTGTTCACAATTCGGCAAAGTTACAAGTTTTTTTTATAATGTGCAAACGCATGAACTATGACTCTTTACGATGACTAAGACTTATCATTTTTTCTGCGTTATGGTGCTGCCTGCGGGCACATCGCGATCGACCCACACGTTGCCGCCAACTACTGCGCCGCGCCCCACAGTGATGCGCCCAAGAATGGTGGAATTGGCGTAGATTATCACATCGTCTTCGATGATTGGGTGGCGCGGAATGCCTTTTATCGGGTTGCCATTTTCGTCGAGCGGAAAACTCTTGGCACCGAGCGTCACGCCTTGGTAAATCTTCACATTGTTGCCAATCACGGCGGTCTCGCCAATCACAGTGCCAGTGCCGTGGTCGATGGTGAAACGTCGTCCGATGGTGGCGCCTGGGTGAATGTCGATGCCCGTTTCGCTGTGCGCCATTTCGGTGATGATGCGCGGAATGAGCGGCACACCAAGTCGCAGCAGTTCGTGCGCTATGCGGTAGTTGCTGATGGCGCGAATCACGGGGTAGCAAAAGATTACTTCGGTGCGACTTTTGGCCGCTGGATCGCCATCGTAGGCTGCATCAACATCGTCGCTGAGTGTGTCGCGCAGGGCGGGCAATTGTTCAACGAAAGCCTCGGCCATGGCTTGCGCCTTTTGGCGCGTGGCAGGCGAATCTTTTTCGCGACCTTCGAAACAAAGTCCTGCCAAAATCTGCTCGGTGAGTTGGCGGCTCACGGCCTCCACTTGCACGCCAATGCGGTAGGGCAGCGTGGTGGCGTTCACTATCGATTGTCCGAAAAATCCGGGAAAAAGAATGCTGCGTAGCGTGTCGACAATCTGCCCAAGCACTTGCGTGTTTGGCATGGGCGTGGTGCCGCTCTGCTGATGATAAAGTGCCGAATTGTGCCGTGTGTCGGCCAGTTGTTCGATGGTGTGTGCGATATTCATTTTTTTTGTGGTTGATGAGTTTAACGCGTGACGGAGGGTTAGTGGTGTTTTTGTTTCTAGGTTTCTCGCGTTTCGCGCTGTTCCTGTTTATTTGAAAATTTGAAGATAGTGGGCGGTGAGCTTGTCGAATCGCCGCTTCCACAATTCATTTTTTGCAGTTGATCGTGGTTACCATTAACTTGAAACCTGAAACCTGAAACTTTTTTGCACTATCTCTCTGTCATGCGTAATTTGAAATCTGAAATTTGAAATTTGAAATCTTTTTGAATCCCGCTCGTTGCAAGGACGAATGTTTGAAAATATGTCGAAATTGTGCGTTAGTGAGCGACGACCAATCGAGCGTGAAAAATTCGTCGCTTGGCGTGAATTCTTCGGTGTGATGCGGCTTTGGGTGCTGATTCCACGGACAGGCGTCGAGGCAGGCATCGCAACCAAAAATGCGGTTGCCGCACATCTGCCGTTGCTCTGGTGTGAGTTCGGCGCGCTGCTCGATGGTGATGTACGAGATGCACCGTCGCGCATCGAGCGTATGTTCTGCCATTAGTGCACCCGTTGGACAAGCTTCGAGGCAGCGCGTGCAGCGTCCGCAGCGGCTCTCCATTGGCGTGTCGTAGGTCAGCGGTAGCGTGGTGACGATCTCGCCAATGAGCGTGTACGAGCCAAGCGTTGGGTTCACAAGCAGACCGCTTTTGCCAATCCAGCCCAATCCTGCACGCTGCGCCCAACGGCGTTCGAGCACTGGCGCACTATCTACGCAAATCTGGCAGCGGTGTTCGGCTCGTTGGTCGATGAACTGTTGCAAAGCGCGCAATTTTTCTTTTATAACGAAGTGATAATCAGTACCATACGCATATTTTGCAACTTGCGGTGCGCCTTTCGGTTGTAGTCGTGCAGGGTAGTAGCCAAGCAGCACCACAATCACCGATTTCGCCCCCTCGAAAAGTTGGCAGACATCAGTTCTTTTTTCGAAATAATTTGCCATGTAACCCATTTCGGCGTTGTAGCCAGCGTCGAGCCAATGGCGCAAATACGCTGCATCGTCGGGCAGGGCACAGGCTTCGGCAATGCCGCACGCATCGAATCCAAGCCGCAAAGCCTCAGTTTTTATTTCGTCGGAAGAAAGCAAGTTGGTGTTGAAAAATTGAAGAGTTTAACGCATGACGGTTGGTCAATGGGGTTTTGTTTCTATTGTTTCTAAGTTTATCGAAAATTGCTGGCGCAATTTCCGTTTCTATCGTTTTGTTGTCTAGTAGGGACGCGGCATGCCACGTCCGTGTTTGTTATTGCACTTGGCTGTGGTTATCGAAAGTCATCATCGTCAAAAGTCATAGTCAATCTCTGAATAGTTTTTCAATCGATTTTTGTAGATTTTTGCCATCGAGATCGCGCCCAGCCACTATGTCGCCATTGCGGTCGACGAGGAACCACGCTGGAATGGCCTGCACATTGTAGGTGAGCAGATAGCGGCAGTTTGGCGCTTCGCGGTCGCGCACGCAAACCCACGGAATGTTGCGCACCTGTTCGAGCCAAAAAAGTTTGTTTTCGTCAATCGAGATCTGATAAATCTCGAATCCGTAGTCGTGATAAAGGTTGTAAAGTTCGCGCAGATAGAGCGTGTGAACGCTGGCTTTCTCGATGCTGTACGACGAAAAATCAATCAGCACCACCTTGCCTTTCAGCGACGAAAGTTTCACCATCTCGTCGTGACGGTCGGGCAACTCAATGTCGATCAAACCCGTTGTTTGCGCCTCGACCTCGCTCTGTTTTTCACTTTTCAGAGCCGATAGAACAATGCTCTCGAGGCGTTTTGTGCGCGGATTTTCGGGCTGAAAAACCTTGTACGCCGTAGCCACTGCCGACCAATAACTGCGGTCGTTTTTGTTCTGCGGAAGAAACAGCGGCACGCCATTCATCATCTGATTTACGGCATAATACGCAGCCGTGGAATTGGCATCGGCAAGAATGATTTTTTGCGCCATTTGCTTGTGCTGATCGATCATTCCAACGATTTCAACATTGTTCCACTGGTGATGCTCGAGCGCACTGTCGACCGTGTGTTGCAGTAAAAATCCAGAATTTCGCAACTGCTTGATTTTGAGAGAGTTTTCGGAATTTTCGACAGTGTACTGCGTTGCGAATGCCGTCTTTTGGCTGTTCAAGATAATCTCTTCGCACGAATCAATTGCAAACAGAATGTTTTGTGTGCCAAGTCGCAAGCGGTAGAACTCGGCAAAAGGCGTTTGTAGTTCAGAAAAACGGTATTTGCCATCGTTGCTCAGCGTTACCGAATCGATTGCCAACACGCTGCTGTCGGTTACCTGTTCGAGGTAGAGCGTTTGTTTGGCAGCGTCGGCTATGGTGCCGCTCACGGTGAATTTCGGTGCACGATTGCAGGCGCAGAGCAGGGTAGCTAGGGCAAGAATTTTTATGGAATTGGTTCTCATTTTTCCCAATTTTTGAATGGAATTTTTATCAGATTTGAGTTGTAGTAGCGTTCATCGCCCGTAACCTCGCGACCGATGAATGCAGGTTTTTCGAACTTCGTTTCTTCGCTTGGTAGCTCTATTTCGGCCACCACAAGACCTTCGTTTTCGCCATGAAATTCGTCGATTTCCCAGCACAAATCGCCCTGTGGCAGGCAGTAGCGCGTCTTGTCGATAATCGGCCTCAAGCACATTGTATCGAGCATTTTGCGGGCATCGTCGGCTGGAATTTCGTATTCAAACTCGTGGCGCGCAAAACCCACCGTAGCATCTTTCAGCGTGATGAAGGCGCGCTGGTCGTACAGACGGATGCGCACCACGCGGTCCGACGTATTGCAGATGTAGCCCTGCGCAATGTGGTGCGGGGTGGCATGGGTTTTGTAACTGTCGTTCAGCACAAGAAATTTGCGTTCGATTTCGATATTCATCTTCGAAAAGTTTGTAAAGTTTATAAAGCTCGAAAGTTCATAAAGTAGGGACGCGGCATGCTACGTCCGTGTTCGTCATTTGCAGTTGGTTGTGGAAACCACCGCCCTGAAATTTTACGTCCTTGCTTTTTTCAGTAAAAAATGCGATATTTGCACCAAAAATCAGCCGCAATAAGATTGCAAAGTTACAACTTTCGGTTGGATTGTGCAACTTGGCACGAATTTTGTCAATTTCTTGCTACTTGTTTCTTGCGACTTGCTACTAGAAAAGAATGAAAATCGCTCTCGTTTGGATAGGAAAGACTGTGGCTCCGTATTTGGCGTCGGGCATCGATGAGTATGTGCGGCGACTGCGTTTCTATGCTCCTTTCGAGGTGGTGGAGGTGCAAGGACTGAAAAATACCAAGTCGCTCACACAGCCGCAGCAGCGCGACAAAGAGGGCGAACTCTTGCTCCGCGCGTTGGAGCCGTCGGACTATGTGGTGCTACTCGACGACAAGGGTCGCCAGCCGACATCGATGGAATTCGCAGCGTGGATTGAACAGCGCAAACAGGCGCAGGACAAGCGCGTGGTGTTCGTTATTGGCGGCGCGTACGGTTTTTCCCAGGCGGTTTATGACAGGGCAGATGCGCTGTTGTCGCTCTCGCGCATGACTTTTTCGCACCAGATGGTCAGGCTCATTTTTGTGGAACAACTCTACCGCGCCCACAGCATCAACGCTGGCGAACCCTATCACCACGAAGAAAGCCTGCTGAAGCGATCCGCTTCAAAATAAATAATGAAAAATGAATAATAAAGAATAAAAAGTCTTGCGACTGATATCTTGCTACTACAATGAAAAACCGAACCAAATACTACTTGTTGCTCGCGGGTTTTGTGGTGTGCTTCATGCTGGGCGTGCTGCACGAACAACTCTATCTCGTTTCGGGCGAGAAGCCGCTGTCTATCGCAAAATTTCAGACTGAACTGAACGAAAAAGAGCATCGTGCCGACTCGGTGTTGCACTTTTTGGCGCGGTCGGCAGAGCAGGGCACTTGGCCTCAAGGCGACCTCGATGGCGAATTTGTGAGCGGCATCACCTACTATGTGTTCGATGGAGAAAAAATGCTCTATTGGAGCGACAATTTGGTAGAAACATCGAGTCTCGACATAGCCGAACTGACCACCGAAGGCGAACGTTTTTGCAAAGCAAGCAATGCCTACGGCGTGGTGAAATGCGAACATCACGGACGCTACACGGTGACGGCTTTCATTGCAGTGAAATATCGTTTTGTGCTGAATGGCGACGACAAAAACCTCGGCAACCGTTTCGACGACGCTTTCGACATGGATAACCGCGTGCTGACCATCGACGACGAGCGCATAACCACGGGTGCAGTGTATGCCGACGATGGTTCGTATCTGTTTTCGCTTGTGAAATCGGAGCCAACCGACCGCATTCCACTGAAATATGGTTCGTTCCTGCTCTACATGATTGCCTATCTGCTCTTTTTGTGCCTTTTCATGAAGTTGCATTGGCTGTTTGGCGAGGCATTTTGGACTTGGCGCAACTACACCATTGCAACGGGTATTTGGGCTGGAACCACCTATCTTCTTTTGCATTTCAATAGACCTGCATTGGTCTTCACTGCCGATCTGTTTTCGCCAATTTACTATGCGTCGAACCTGATGCCATCGTTGGGGCACCTTACTATTGTTTCGCTACTGCTGGTCGCGATTTCGCTGGTTTACTACTACAAACTGCGCACGCCAGTCTATCGCCACGCAACGGCAAAGGCGCGCACACATTTTGCCTTGGGACAACTCTTTTCGGTGGCATGGGCGCTGGCCATCGATTTTCTGTTGCACGATTTGGTCGATAATTCCAGCTTCGATCTTGTTTTCGTAAGTTTCGAGCAGGTTTCGGCCTATTCCATTTTGGCGGCGTCGCTGGTGTTCGCATGGATTTTCTCGTATGTGATGCTGCGCGACAAACTGATGCTCAGTTTCAAATACGCGCTGCCGTTGTGGGAAATCATCATTTCTGATGTGGCATTCTGCGCTCTAGCGTGCGTTGCAGCGGGATTTTTGTGGCACACGCCTTTACATTGGGAGATGGTGGGTTATTTCGTCATCTGCCTTGCGGTTGATCTGCTGCGCCACCGCGTGAGCCGTTTCTATCGCTTTGGTCATTTGCAAATAATGACGCTGATTTGCTGCTTTTTCGTGCTGAGCGATGTGTATGTCCACACCCTAGAATTGAAGCGCGTAAAATACACCATGATTGCTGAAAATCTGGCTGCTAGCGCAAAAGAGGATTACGACATCTACACTAAAACGCTGTTGGAAGAGGTTGATAAGGAGTTGACAAACGACGAAGAGTTGGCTGCCCTGATGGCGCAGCACCCTGTGTCGATGTCGAACTTGCTGAACTATCTGAACCACACCGAACTGCACAACTATTGGAACGATGGCGTGAACTTTACGATGAATGTCTTCACCACCGACTTGAAATTGCCATCGGCGCGGCGCTACGACAAGCAGATAGCCGACCGTACGCTGCAGCCCTACACGGAGCATTTCTACATCAATCGTCTGAAGAGTGATTCGTACCAATTCGTGGGCATTTTCGATTTCCCGTGCAACGATGGATGCGTGAGCCGACTGTTTGTGGTGTTTTACCGCCTGAGCGACATGAGCGAGAGCGAATTTTTCTTCCGTCTGCAAACCAATGTGAGCCTAATGCTCTCGGCTGCGGTCTATTCGCATGGCGAAAAAGTGCTGAACAGCGGCATGTTTGTCTATCCAAACCAACTCGATGAAGTGCCAATCAGTGGCGAAGATGTCATTTTCTGGCAGCGTTTGGCGCATCATGTCTTTTATTTCGACGACGACACTTGCGTAATCATCGGTGAACGGCATCCAGCCTTGTGGCGCGCATTCCTCATCTATTGGACATACTTGTTTGTGTTCTATTTCGTGCTGGTGTCCATAGTCTACATTGCCCGTGTGTTTGTCAATCAGCATTATCGTCTGAAAAATACTTTTGTGGCGCATATTCAACGCACTTTTGCGCTGCTTTCGGTGCTGTTTATGGTTACTGCGTTGGTGACTTCGCTGGCGTTCATCTACACGCGCTATCGCAACGATCAATTCAAGCAGATAGAGGACAAAACACGCTATGCGCAGTCGCAAATTCAGCCTTATATCCAGCAGAGTGGCGCATCGCCCGAGAGCGTTGGCGAGTTGGTTTTCTTGCTGCAAGATTTGGCGAAACTCTACCGTGCCGACATGCATG
>CAVHRT010000044.1:0-13246 GCA_963638355.1 Flexilinea sp.
TTTTGCAATTGTATTTTTTTTATTTTGTGGTTGGCGAAAATGCCATTAATTTTGCATGCAAAGATACTGATTTTTTATTCGCGAACAAAAATCATTCTATGTTTAACTCAAAAAACAAAAAACAATGATTTCCAAAAGAGTCCTACTGTTTGGCGTACCTATTATGGTCGCATTGTTTTTTGCTTCGTGCAAAGAAGCAAAAGATGTTTACACTTGCTCATTTCGTGCTCAAAATGATTTAGAGGACACACTCTTTTACTCACCAGGGTTTGAGTGGTTCTCTACTGAACCTAGCACTGTGTGCAAACTCTGGAATTTTTATGATTATTGGGAAGGTAAATCTCCAAGTTGGGACTATTTTCTCGATAATTGTCAGCAGAGTAAAAGTAATGCTTTGTTCCTATTCCGTTACGATGGGCAGCTCTATTTAGATATGGGGCAAAACGAAAAATCTGTCCTCAATCCGTATGCATTTTCGTTCGACAGCGATAATTCTACGGCAATGTCTTATCGTTGCAATAAATGGGTTGATTATGAAGCTATTTATCTTTTCCATGTTGACGAAGATTATCTCAACAGCCTTATAAAAATCGATAATGAGGCAGATGTTGAGAATGTTATGTCTAACTTTTAAAATTTGAAGTGATGATTACAAAAAGGAAATTTTTGGTTGGCTTGCCGCTTGTTTTGATGGCATTGCTTTTCGCCTCATGTTCCGAAACTTGCGATGTCTACACAACTTCGTTCTATTGCCAAAACGATTTGCAAGATTCGCTTGCTTACACTTCGGGCTATAGTTGGAACTCGGTCGAACCTAGTGGAACGGGGCGGCTTTGGAGTAATGCTACATGTTGGGTGGGCGATTATACTCCCGATTGGGACTACTTTCTCGATATTTATCAGAAGGGACCTAAGTACACTGCGCTTTTGTTGCGTTACAAAGGACAAATTTATCTGGACGTTGAGCAAAACGAAAAATCCGTTCTCAATCCGTATGCTTTTTCGTTCGATAGAGATACTTCCATCGCGATGTCAGATCATTGCGATAAGTGGACTGAAAAGGAGGCATTTTACATTTTCCGCATCGACGAAGACTACCTGAACAGCCTCATCAAAATCGACAGTAATGCTGATGTCGAGAGCGTGATGGCTAGTTACCTTGAATAGTTTTTGGTTATAATTCGCTATTCACAATGGCGAGGAGCATTTCCCATGTTCCTCGCTTTTTTGTTGACAAAATGTCGAAAAAATGCTCTTTTTTTTGTTAGTAACTTGTCGATAAGTTGTTGATAACTTTTTCGGCGCGCACTGAAATTTTATCACCAAAATGCCCGAAAAATCGATAAAAAACGCACTTTTCGCGTCGAAAAAATGGCCGTGTTTTGAAATACAAAAAAATATTGCTAAATTTGCAGGCTAAAATGGAAGCAATTTGCAAACTCTGTAGTTATGAAAAAACAGATACTTTTCGCACTTTCTCTCACCTTTTCGGCGGCTGCTTGGGCTTTCACTGGTTCTGGCACACAAACCGACCCGTATCAAATAGCCTCGGCCAACGACCTTGTGGAGTTGTCTACCACGGTGAACGATGCCGATGCAAGCAACGACTTCGCTGGTGAGTATTTTTCTGTAACTAGCGACATCACGCTCCCTGCCGATTTCACGCCAATCGGCACCGAAACGGAGTTCAAGGGCCATTTCGATGGAAAGAATCACACCATCGCGCTGCAAATAAACTACGATGGCACCTATTGCGGCCTTTTTGCGCGAGTGACCGATGGCAGCATCCAAAACCTGCGCACCGTAGGCAGTGTGGTTGGTAGCAAAGCCATTGCGGGCGCGCTGGTCGGTTACGCTAAAAATACCGAAATCAGCAATTGCGCCAATGCCGCCTCGGTCGAGGGCAAGACCAAGGTTGGCGGCTTGGTTGGCGAGGCTTTCGAAGGCACCATCGAACGCTCGTTCAACATGGGTGCAGTGTCTACGCAAGATAATCCAACCGATTACGACTATCGTGGTATTGGCGGTTTGGTTGGTTTTGTCAACAATGTTACCATCAATTCGTGCTACAATGCAGGAACTGTTAGCTGTGCGAACGATTTTTACTACGCTGGCGGTTTGGTTGGCAATGCTTCAAACGCTACTTCCATGAAGTATTGCTATAATGTTGGCAGTGTAACCGCGCCACAAGCGGGTGCTGTTATTGGCATGCAAACCGATTGCACCATCGAGTACTGCTACAGCGATGCGCAACTTTTCCCAAATTTGTATGCTATTAAAAATACCAACGCAGCATTCGAATCTTGTAAAATGCTGAAAACCAGCGAGTTGATCGCGTCTGCCGAATTGGCTGCTGGCAATTTCAGTGGAAATAACGAGGGCAAAACTTATTATCATCTTTCGTCCGATTTTGCCAACGATGCCATGGCGCGCGTGAGCACTGCCGCTGCCACTTTGAATGTCGATGACAATGTCGCTACCGTGGCGCACGACTTCACGGTGAGTGATGCTTCACTCTTTTCTGCCGATCAAAAAGTTGAGTTCGCCAGCGATGGCACAGCGCATGTAAACCGCTGCAAAGACGGCAAAACCTCGTCGAACATCACCATTCAATCGGGTGATTTTAAGCGCGAAATCGCGCTGACCATCAAAAATAGTTGCGAGGTCTACACCAAAGACAAAACCACGCCTCAAACGCTGACGCTCTGTTCAAGCGAGTTGCCTTTCACTTTTGAAGACATCAACAAAACGCAAATCACAGCCGACGATTTCGATTTTGCTAAAAAATCGTACACCACCACCCGCGACTTGACTTTTGCTACCGTCGATGGTTGCGACAGCGTGGTGGCTTACACCATCACTTGCTACCCAACGCCCACCGCTAAGCGCAGCAGCGATATGTTGCCTAATCCTGTGCGTGTGCTTAGCGGCGCCAGTTTGCAAGTGTTTTTCGATTTCACAGGCGCAGCTGCGAACTACTCGTTCACTGCTGATGGAACGGCATTAAAGGGTCACAAAAATAATTTCTATTCTCGCAAACTTTCGAATATCACAGAAGATAAAGACTTCACAATCACCGACTTAACTTGCACTGTTGATGGTCATGCTTGCTACGCATTGCCTGAAGATGTCGAGACGATTCAGATTCGCGTGGTCGACGAGGTTACAATCACAACTGCCACGAATGGCGAAGGCACTATCACCGACGTTACACCCGATGTGAAAGCCGATGGCAAGGGCGAAAAGCGCTTCAGCATTGTGCCTGCCGATGGTTGGTATTTGTCGAAATTGGAGAATAATCTGGACGAATACGGGCGTGACAAAGTTACCGTGGTCGATGGCGGCTTGCAATACGCCTTCACGCCGACTACCGACACCAAACTCATTGCTACATTCACTGCAGTTCCAGTGTGGGACGGCAAAACCACAGCCCAACCGCTCGGAAGCGATGTGTTGCTTGTTTACACGCCTGCCGAACTGGCTTGGGTGGCAGATCAAGCCAACAATCAATCGAACAATTTTGCTGGTAAAACGGTGATTTTGATGAACGACCTCGACATGAACAATCAGTCGTGGACGCCGATAAAATCGTTTGCCGGCACATTCAATGCCAACTGCAAAACGGTGAGCAATATCACATCGATTTTTGCCGAAAATAGCGGTGCAACGCTGCAAGGTTTTGCGCTGGTGGCTGGCGAAATCGAAGCCGCTGAAAAGATGGTGGAATCGGATTACGCTGCCATAACAATCGCCAGTAAAACGCCGCTTTCTGGCGGAACCAACAGCACTTATGTTTGGAAATGCAATGGCGAAGAGATTGCCGGTGCCGTGGATGAGACTTACACCATTCCTGCTGGACTTTCGGCTGGCACTTACACCTACACGCGTCATGCCACGGGCGGTTGCTCGGGCGATGCCACGCAAGCCACAGGCGAGTACAAACTCACGGTGAATGCGCCACAAACCATCGAATTCAACTGCAATGTCAATGGTGGCAAAGTCGAGGTGGTGCAAAATCTTGGCGCACGGAAACTCAACCTTTTCAGCATCACTCCGAACGAAGGTTTCTATCTCGAATCGATCACTTTCAACGGTGCTGATTGGCTCGATTCGGTCTATGTTGAAAATGGTCAATTGAAACTGTCGTGCATCCCTGCCACGGGCGGCGATATGGAGGTAAAATTTGCCAAACTTGCCGCTTGGGACGGCAGTGTGCGCAAGCCATTCACCACGCTCAACCGCGACTCGGTGTTCATATTCATTCCTTCGGAACTGGCATGGATAGCGCAACAATTTGGTGGCACGCAAGCCGCTGGCAATGCGCCCGCCCTCGCACCCTACACCCGCGACGATGTCGATTGGACTACCGCAACCGTGGTTCTTGCCGAAAATCTGGATTGTGGCGGTGTTTATAGCAGCGATGCTTGGAGCGGCACTTCGTGGACGCCAGTTGGCACCGATGCCGAGCCGTTCACCTCAGTTTTCGATGGACAAAATCACGAAATCAAAAATCTCTACATCAACGCTTCGGATAAGGATTATCAAGGCTTGTTCGGAAAAATCAGTAGCACTGCCGAACTGAAGAATTTCGCCGTTACCTTTGGTAGCGTGAGCGGCAATAACTACGTAGGTTGCGTGGTTGGCTACAATGATGGCGGAAAAATTCACCATTGCTACAATATGGCCGAGGTGGCAAAGGCTACGCAATATGCTGGCGGCATTGCTGGTTACAATGCTGGAACTATAGAATACGCCTACAATGTTGGCTTGCTTGCCGTTGATAAACCTACCGAAACTGCTGGTGGTATAGCGGGTTACAATGCTGCAGGTGCTACAATTCAAAAAGTTTACGATGCCGCCGATGCTTGGGGTGGTTCGAAAGTGGCTGGCGCGCTTGTTGGCGAAAACAAAGGAACGCTTAAAGACTCCTATTGGGACAATCAAATGTCGGCTTCGGTGGTGGGCGACAAGAGCGCAGTCGATGCTTCGGTGGTTACTACGCAAACCGCACTAATGCCAAATATCTTTGCCGACGATACCGAAAACTGGGTTACTGTCGATGGTCTCTATCCGCAGTTGAAAGGACTCGATGGCACCAATGCAGCATTCGTTTCGGTTGCTCCCGTGCTTCTGCCCGATTTGCAAAATGCTCACGCCATCACAAAAGATTTCAATCTTACCGTGTTGAATAATGTGGTGTGGTCGTCGCCTAGCGATAATTGGCTCGATATCAGTGGAAATACGGCAAAATTAAAATATGCCAATTGCTTTGGCGCAGAGGTATTTGTGGCGGTAACGCTAGGTGACGAGACCAAACGTGCCAAAGTAAACATTCGCCTCGAAGGCGATTTCGATCCGCAATATATTGATGCAAAAACTGACACTGCTTGCTCGGTTGCCGACATCAAATACATAAGCGGTATAAAACCAACTGGCGGCAATAGTGCAACTTATGTCTATCGCTGGTCCTACAGCATTGGCGATAATCCCGACAAGATAGTTTTGGCTGAGGATACTACATTCACATCGGCCGAGCGCGAATATCTGCCAAAAGTTACTGAACCAGGCACTTATCATTTCTATCGCGAAGCAAAAGACAATGCTTGCGAACAGAACTATTTGAATTCGGACAATGTTTGGACACTCGTTTTGCTGCCTCCGTTCGATGCGGGTGCAATAAAGGATCTTGGCACGCTGGTGCTCTGCTCCGAAAGCGACATTCCAACTTTGCAAGATTCCATTGAGGCCACGGGCGGCAATGGCGAAATCAGTTACCGCTGGCTGATGGACGGCACCGAAATAGTCGGCGCTAGTGGCAAAGATTACACGCCAAAAGCCACTCAACTCGACGACCACAAGGCGCACACCTTTGTCCGCCAAGCCAAAGACGGCAAGTGCAACGAATGGAAAAACTCTCAGAAGAGTGTCACCATTACTTTAGTCGATGAGTTCTCGGCGGGCGCAATCAAAAAGGTGGAAAGCGAAAACATCTGCATCGATGGCGACCAAGCCATGCTGACGGTCGAAAACGACAAGCCCGCAAGTGGCGGCGATGGCAACTATACCTATCGCTGGGTCATCGAGCTGCTCAATGTTGATACCTACTATACCAACACCATCATCGACTCTACGAGCAACTCGCCATCGCTCAGTTACCTGTTCGACCGCACGCAACTGCCGGGCTGCACCTTCCCTGTGGCGGTAAGCATCAAGCGCGAAGTTCACGATGGTCTCTGCAATCTCGATTGGGTTGAGTCGGAAGAGCGTGCGGGCTTTGTCATTGCACAAAACGAAAAAGACACCATCACGCTGAATGTCTGCGAGCGCGATTTCCCGTACACCTACACCTTTAATTATAGCAGTCAGTCGGGCAAAGGCAGCCGCGATGTTACCTTCAAAAATTCGGGCGAAGAGCAAGTCATCACCGACGATGCCACGGTACAGGGCTGTCAGCGCACGGTGGTTCTGATAGCCGAAGCCACGCCAACGCCCACGGTGGCAGTGGTCGATTCGCTGCTCGAGGTGTGCGAAAGCGATATAGCGAGCGGTTTCTTCATTCAGATTGAAGCCGTTTCGGGCAATCCAACTAAATACAAACTGTTGTCCGACGACGATGCGTTCGAGAGTGTAACTGAATTCACCGATATTCCAGCCGATGGCCGCATCGAAATAAAAGCCGTTGGGACGCCCGAACCGCGCGTTTATACTGCATCGCTCGTGTTCCTTGGCGGCACTGAATCGTGCGAAAGCGAGGCGCGCCAATTGCAACTTTCCATCTCCATCGATGGCTATCTGCATCAAAAATGGAACGATGTGATAGTGGTGAACAACAGCGGCACGCTCCCCGGTAAACCGCTCACATTCATGGCATATCAGTGGTATCGCAACGGGCAAAAAGTGGACGATGCCACGCTGCAGCACATCTACGAGCCGCAGGGACTTTCAACCTCCTATTTTGTCGAACTCTTTGGAAGTGATGGTCACCGCTACCGCACTTGCGAATTCTTCCCAACTCAGAAAGAGGAGAAGCAGAATGTCGGCATCGAGGTTTATCCTGTGCCTGTGCGCCCGAGCGAGGACATTGTGGTTGATTTGAATTTCGACGAAGAACTGCTCTCGGGCGGCTCGCTCGAAATCTGCAATGCGCAAGGTCTGAAACTGTATGTCACTTCGTCTGTTGAAACAGAAATGACTATAAATCAACATTTTACGCAAGGTTTCTACATCGTTCGCTTTGTCGATGCCGATGGCGAAGAACACTTGGCGAAGTTTATCTGCAAATAACCGATAATTCATAGACTAACATCAATAACCACGCAATTTATTGCGTGGAATGTGCCCCTCAAAAGAGATAGATCATGAAAAAATACCCACTAATACTCATCGCCACCTTGTGCGCTACGGCTGTGGCTGCGCAAGACGAGGCCGATTATGTCTTTGGCTCGGAACCGATCGATAGCGCATCGGTGGTTGCTGATACGCTTGCCATCGACCCATTTGCCGAAGCCATCGCTGCCGATGTGGCGGCCGACAGCATTCAGGTAGAACCCGAAGAGACCGACACGCTCGCACTGCTGGCGCTCGATGTTGATTCGCTCTATCTCGACGATGAAGCCGACATCGATACTGTTCGCCGCAAACCCGAAATTCACCCGTTGCGCAAAGGCTCGTACTTTCAGTTTGGCTTTGGCGCTGGTGTGAGCGATCTGCTCTACGAGGTGGAGGCTGGCTCGCAATATGTGCTGCCGTCGCTCACGGCGAACATCGGCTACACCTATTTCTTCATTCCCTGCATGGGTATCGGAACGGGTGTGCATTTCAGTCACTACGGTTCTGTGGCAAAACTCACGGGCGAATATGGCAAAAAAATCGATGCGTGGAACGACGTTTCCGACACCGATGGCGACACCTACAACCATCGCACGCGCATGCAAAATTGGAAAGAACGCCAAGTTATCTACATGCTTGAAATTCCGCTGGCTCTGCATTTTCAGCAGAACTGGGGACACCGCACGGGACTCTATGCGCAGTTGGGCGCAAAATTCGGTCTGCCAGTCTATTCCGACTACAAAGTGATGAGCGGTTCAATGCGCCATGTGGGTGAATATCCGCAGTACGATTGGAAAATTTTTGGCATAAACGAGACGGCTCACGGTTTTGGCCTCGAAGAAAGTGCTGGACAAAATGGTTCAGTGACAGGCTTGCCAACTACCAAAAATAAACAATTCCGCTACAATGTCTCGGCATTTTTCGAGATTGGCGCGCTGGTTCAACTCAGCAATCGCCTCGATCTGTTTATCGGTGCCTATTTCAATTACGGCTTCACCGATATCGATCCGTATGGCGGCACCATTCAGCCTAACAAATCGAATGAAAAACAGGATATTGGCTTCAAAAATGACGACCATCCATTCATGAACAATTATGAAGGTTTGATTGCTACCAAACAGTTGAAGGGTGTTGGCATTAAAAATGGCATCAATGCGGCTTCGGCGGGCATCAAAATCGGTTTGAATCTGTTTGCTGGGCGCACGCAACCCAAGGAGAAAAAGGAGCGCGAAAAGAAGCCGCGCAAGAGTCAAGAACCGCAAATCATCTATGTCTACGATACCATTCGCATTCAGGATACCATTGTGGTGGCCGATACCATTGTGCTGAGCGACACCATCACGCTGCGCGACACGCTGCAAGTGCCTACGGTGGTCGAAAAAGTGGTGGTCGAAACGCGTCACGACACCATCGCTCAAGCGGTTGCCAAACTCGATGAGGAGTTGCGCAAGTCGGTCATCTTCTTCGATTTCGATAAATACGATCCTAAACTGCAGCCTGCCGACATTCTCGACAAGGTGGCGGCCGTGCTTGTGCAGCATCGCGACATGGGCATTGAGGTGAACGGTCACGCTTGTAAGACGGGTTCCGACGAATATAACCAGCAACTGTCGATGAAGCGCGCGCGCGCCGTGGCTAATATGCTGCGTGCCAAAGGCGTGAAGGATTCGCAGATGAAAGTGCAGTCGTTCGGCTCTACCAAGCCGTTCCGCTACAACGATTTTGAGCATCAGAAATCGAAAGATCGCCGCGTGGAGATTATTCCTGTGGGCTATGTCGACCAAGAGACGCAGCAGCAGCATGCCGCCGAGGCCAAGGAGGCGAGCCAGACCGACAAAGGCGTGGTGAACAAGACTACGCGCGAGATTCCGCTGGTCGAGATCGATGGCAAAATGGTGCCGATTTTCTTGAAATACACCGAATTCATTGGCGAGGTAACCATGAAACGTGGTATGTATCTGGCGCAACTTTCGCGCAAATGGTACGGCGGCGAGCAGGCCTTCTGGGTCTACATCTACGAGGCTAATATGTTCCAAATTCAGGATCCGAGCGACATCGAGCCGGGCACTATTCTGATGATTCCTAAACTCGATCCATCGGTTGGTAACCCCAACGATCCCGAGTGCATTCGCAAGGCTAATGAGCTGAAAGAGAAATATCTGCTCAACAAATAGTCAGCGTAAATTCAAAAGTGGGGGCGTGACATTAGTCGCGCCCTTTTTTTTGAGTGCGGAATACAAAATTGCGTATTTACGCAAAAAATTCTTCTGCGCGAATTATTTCGATGGAAATTTTGCCAAATGCGAAAAAAATTGTACCTTTGCAGCGATTTTTCGAGGAGGTCGCTCCGCAACGAAAATCGGGCCTATAGCTCAGTCGGTTAGAGCATCGGACTCATAACCCGCAGGTCCTTGGTTCAAGTCCAAGTGGGCCCACTGCAAACGAAAATCGGGAAGCATCGCACGATGTTCCCCGATTTTTTTGTGTCTGCGCTGTGGCTATTTCAGCAACTCCACCGTGTAGTCAGCAAGGCAGCCGCCAGTGAAATAGTTGTTGTACGGCTCGGGAAAATCGACATTGTGACCAGTGCCTGTAATGCGCGCCTTCTGGTCATTCCAGCGATATTCTTCAGGCAGATTTTGCAACATGTAGCGTTTTTGCTCGCCATCGGAATTTTCGAAATACCACACCGAATAAATCTTGTAGTAGTGCAGCATGCCAGTCACGCTATCGAGTCTGATGGCGGGATCTTCGGCATCGCATGGGCAGAGTCCGCGCATGGTGGCAAAGCGTTTGGGCGTGATTTCGAAGGTGTAGGTAGTGTAGTCGATGTTGCAGCCCGAGGTGTGGTACGCGTCGTAATAATCCTCGTATTTCAGCGGCTTATAGGCGGTGCCGCAAGTTACCGATTTTTCGCCCGTAACTTTATCTGCAAAAATTACTGAATCGATTTTGCCAAGATCGCATGCCCAGTATTCGGCAAATGGTGAGCCGTGGTTTTCTAGGTCGTCGCTCGAGGCGTATTCCATGCTGCAGATGAGCGCACTTTCGCCACTTTCGAGCGTAAACGACCATGTGGCGGTGGGCATGTAGATGGTCGCTTCTATGGCGTTCGATAGGCTGTTTGTCCAGTAGACTTCCACATTTTGTTTGCGGTCGTGGCAGCCAGCGAACAGCAGTGTGACGAGCGGCAGGAACGAGAGGAGGGCTAGTTTTTTCATGGTTTTTGTCTTGAAGTGGTTTATCTATGGGCAGATTCCACGCAATGAATTGCGTAGTTATTGGCGCGTTATTTGTCCTTACTCCTTTGTCTTTACTCTTTATTCTTTATTCTTTACTCTTTATTCTTTGCTCTTTATTCTTTGCTCTTTACTCCCAACCTATTCGCCATCTCGTAGATCACAATTCCTGCGGTGACGCTCACGTTCAGCGAGTGTTTGGTGCCGTATTGTGGTAGTTCGAGGCAGGCATCGCAGCGATCGATTACGCTTTGTTGAACGCCTTTTACCTCGTTGCCAAGCACTACGGCAATTTTTTCGCCTTTCGTTGGTGTAATCTGCTCGAAACCGATGCTCCCTTCGGCTTGTTCTATGGCCAAGACGGTGAATCCATCGCGTTTTAGCGCGTCGACGGCTTCGTTGGCATCGGCAAAATAGTGCCAATCGACTGTGAATTCAGCCCCAAGAGCGGTTTTGTGAATTTCGGGTTGTGGCGGCGTGGCGGTGATGCCGCAAAGCACCACTTGCTGCACGCGGTAGGCGTCGGCTGTGCGGAACACGGAGCCGACATTGTGCAGGCTGCGTACATCGTCGAGCACGACTACGAGCGGAATTTTGTCGGCCGCCGCAAACTCTTCGGGCGACAGACGCAAAATCTCTTCGGTGTGCAGTTTGCGTGGCAAAATTACAAAAGTGTGAAAGTGAAAAGTAAAAAGTAATGAAGTCCGATAAGCCGCAGTCCGCTGAATTTCACGGACTTATTATTCATTCTTCATTTTTTATTCTTAATTGGAATAGTAGCCCTGCCGGGAATCGAACCCGGATCTAAAGTTTAGGAAACTCGTATTCTATCCATTGAACTACAAGGCCGTGTATTAGTTTGAAAGTTCGTAAAGTTTGTAAAGTTGGGGGCTGTGGTTGATTTTCGCTGCAAAATTAGCGTTTTTTTGCCGTTTGAGCAAATTAGGAGTAGAGTTGTTTTAGCACATCGAGCGATTTGAGTGTGCCAAAATCGGGCAAGTGCAGCCGATAATAGTCGATGATGCGCTGCAAAATGTCGTTGCGCTGCGTGCGTGTGAGTGCGAAAAGATGCATGTTGGCGTAGTCCATGCGCATCAGTTGCACAAAAACGAGCGTTTCGTCCGCCGTGAGCGTGTTTTCGTTAATTTTTTCGTGTACGAATAGGCTGTTTGATAAATCGAACATTGCCCCTTCGCAAAAATCGCTTAGGTTTGGGAAGAATCCGAAAAAGTAGGTGAGTTTTATCAAGAAAACGAGGTGAAAATTGGCGATTCCGCGTTCTGTGGCGTTGAAAATGACGATGGAATTGCGTACAAAATCGAACATCTGGTCATCGGGCATGGCGGGCTGCAGCGTGTGACAGAGAAATTCGCAGAGAAAAAACGCCACGCCATTTTTTATCGGGTCGGTTGTGATGTTGTCGGTTGGTTGGTCGCAGTTGCATTCGCGAATGTACTGAAATTGGCGGTTGGGGCGCACATCCATCACCACATCGACGAGCGAAAAGGGTTGCATCAGCACGGCTGGCAAAGTGCTACGGCGTCCGCTCCCTTTCACCATGCACGACACAAGTCCGCTGCTGCGCGTGAACATGCGCACCACATGACTGCTCTCGCCGTAGCGAAATGCCTGTAACACAATGGCTTGCGTTTTTTGCATGAGAGAAAAATTAAATTGTTGGCATCCGTGATTTTCCCCTCTTTGAGGGGGCGAAGGGGGAGTTAATTCACTACTTTGTATAAACTGCCTGGTAGTTGGCGCACCAATCCTTTGAATTCCATTTGCACGAGCAGCGGCAGTAGTTTTTGCAGTGGAATGCCGCTTTGCTGCGACAGATGATTGATGTAGACCGCGTCGGCCGTGTGCAACACATCTATCACCTTCTGTTCCTCGGGTGTGAGCAGGTCGAAAAGTTCCTGCTGGCGTGCGCGCGAAAGCGGTTGACTGTCCCAACTCATAAATTTTTCGAGATCGGCGGCAGTCTGCACAAGCACGGCCTTGTTGCTGTAAATCAGATTGTTACACCCTTGCGACTGCACATCGCTGGCGCGACCAGGCACTGCAAAAACATCGCGGTCGTAGTCGTTTGCTAAGTCGGCAGTGATGAGCGAACCGCCTTTCAGAGCCGATTCTACCACCAAAACCGCATCGCACAAACCTGCCACCACGCGGTTGCGCTGCACAAAATTGGCAGCAATGGGCTGCGTTTCCGACGGAAATTCGGTGATGATGGCACCACCATCTTCTATCATCTTGCGTGCCACGGCGCGGTTGGCCGATGGATAAATCTGATCCAGACCATGCGCCACCACGCCAAAAGTGCGCAACCCATTATCGAGCGCTGCGCGATGGGCTGCCACATCAACGCCGTAAGCCAAGCCGCTCACAATGGTGAGACTGGGCTGCGTCTGCGCCAAATCGGCAATGAGCGCGTTGCAGACATCGCGTCCGTAGGGCGTGATTTTGCGCGTGCCAACCACCGCCAGATAACGCCCCGCGTTGAAATCGGTGCAGCCCTTGGTGTAGAGCAGCAGCGGCGCATCTTCGCACTCTTTCAGCCGGCGCGGATAGGTGGTATCGCCAAAAAAATGCGTCTGAATGTTGTATTTTTCGATGAATTCAATCTCTTTTTCGGCGCGGGCAAAGACCTCTTTTTGCGATAGCACTGCATCGGCTAG